>NZ_JBFUMG010000620.1:0-2457 GCF_054049495.1 Phyllobacterium sp. P5_D12
CGCGAGACGCTGCTGCATGCCGCCTGAAAGCTGTGCAGGATATTTCTGTTCCGCACCCGAAAGCCCAACCTCCCCTATGAGCTGCCGGGCCTCTTCGACGGCATTGCGCCGCGTAGCTCCGAAGAGCTTCGCCTTGTAGCGCGCGTTAGAAAATTCCTTGCCGAGAAGGACGTTCCCCAGCACTGTCAGATGCGGAAACACGGAGTAACGCTGAAAGACGACACCTCGGTCCCGTCCCGGTTCCGTCGGTATAGGTTGGCCGTCGAGCAGAATCGTGCCCCTGGTGGGCCGCTCCTGGCCGAGCAACATGCGCAGGAAAGTCGTCTTGCCACAGCCGGATGGGCCGACGAGGGCGACAAAGGCGCGGGATGCGATTGTCAGCGATACGTTCTCGAGCACGATCTGGTCGCCATATTCCTTCCAGACATTCTCGATGATGAGTTCGCTCATGCCTGCTTCTCCAACTCTGACCATGGGAAGACAGCAAGACGGACGCGATCGAGGATGTAGTTGGTTACGACCGCAAGCAGCGTGATCCAGACGACATAGGGAAAGATGATATCCATCGACAGATACCGGCGGACAAGGAAGATGCGGTAACCAAGGCCGGAGTCAGACGAGATCGCCTCGGCGGCGATAAGGAAGAGCCAGGCGGGACCGAGTTGCAGCCTCAGGCACGTGATAAGCCGAGGCAGTATTTGCGGCAGCACGACGCGAAGTGCGATCTGCCACGACGATCCGCCAAGCGTTTCAGCCTTGATGATTTGCTCCCGGGGTAATTCGAGGGCCTTGAGGGCAAGGTCGCGGACCATTGTTGGCGCGACGCCGATGACGATCAGCGCGATCTTGGAAGCATCGCCGAGCCCCATGACGATGAAAAGGATCGGAAGTAACGCAAGCGGTGGTACCATGGAGATGACGGCGACAAAGGGGGAAAGCAATGCTCTCAGATAGGGCAGCATGCCGATGGCCATGCCAAGGACCAAAGCCATTACCGTCGAAATGCCCAATCCTGCGAAGAGGCGGATAAGGCTCGCGACAGTGTCGGACCAAAGCAGATATTCGCCGGTACGCGGGTCCGGCAGGAAGGCCATGCGATTAATCGCATCGGCAAAACCGGCAAGATTGGGTAGCAGCTTATCACTGGGATTTTCAGCCAGCCGCGCGACCGATCCCGCTGAATAGGCGGCAATCAGCAGTACGAATGGCAGCAGCAGCAATGTGAGCTGCGCACCCCTGCCCGGCCTTGTATTAATCCACCGCATGGATATGGCTCCTCTGAGAGGCAACGGATACGGCGCGGACGAAGCCCCGCCGCGCTTGGTATCGCTCAGAGTGAGCTGTCGGCCGCAGCCTTCATGTATGTCTCGGTGAAGCGCAGTTTGATATTGCCACTGTCGCCGAGAACCTTGCCGTCCGGCATCTCGATGCCGATGACGTCCGCAGACGCGGCACCATTGCCGAGCAGTCCTTTCTCAAACAGGAAGTTGCGTACGAGGTTCATCGTCTTCGGCAGGCTTGGCGAAGCGGTGAATTCAACCGCATCGGCCGGCCGGTCGAAGAGTTTGGTGGCGGCTAGCTGGGATTCGAAACCCTTCCGATCAGTGCCGGACGCGGAACCCATCGCCTCGCGAGCGGCCTTGCCTTCGTCACTATCTGCCATCAGCAACGCTGCAGTTTCATACCAGATGCCGGCGAGTGCCTTGCCGAAGTTCGGATTGTCCTTGAGCACGCCGGTATTGGCGACCATCAGATCGATGATTTCACCGGGAATCCCTGAACTATCGAATACCTTCTTAGCGGTCGGATCCTCGAGGATAGTCGAAACCAGAGGGTTCCAGGTGACGACAGCGGTCACATCCGCGGTTTTGTAGGCAGCGACCATATCGGCATCGGACGTGTTGACAACTTTCACGTCGCGCTCGGAGAGCTTGATGCTGTCGAGCGCACGAGCGAGCAGATAGTGCGAAACGGAATATTCTACGAGGTTGACATTCTGACTTTTCACGTCCGCAAGTGTGCTCTTGTCCTTCAGGATTACAGCATCGTTGCCGTTCGAGAAGTCGCCGACAATGACGGCCGTCGTATCGACGCCGCCGGCTGCTGGAATCGAGAGACCGTCCATATTCGTGAGCGTTACCGCGTCGAAGGCGCCAGCAGTGTACTGGTTCATCGATTCCACGTAGTCGTTGAACTGGGTGACCTCGATCTTGATGCCGTACTTATCAGCCCATTTCTTGACGATGCCATGGTCGGCGGCATAACCCCACGGCATCCAACCGACGTAAATCGACCAAGCAACTTTGAAATCGGTCTTTGGTGCGGCGGTGGCAATGGAGGTCACGCCAAACGCCACCGAGGCGGCCATTGCAGTAATCAAGAGTATTTTCGAAAAAGTCTGCATTGAAATTCCCCTTTTGCTTCTCTTCAAAAAGGGATCGGCATAGACCATCGCGC
>NZ_JBFUMG010000621.1:0-2456 GCF_054049495.1 Phyllobacterium sp. P5_D12
GCTTCAGGCTGCTTCCCGATACCTGCGCCCCGGCGATATAGCCGCAGAATTCCGTAAAAGTTCGCTCCTCGAACGACAAGCTCGCAAAGCCGCCCGGCCCAAAATCGACGGGGGCGGTTTTCAACGAAGGATGGTCGGTGACAATGATGCTTTCGATACTGCGGCCAAAGCTCAGGACTGCGAGCAGCTTGCCGCATAGAACGCTCATCAAGGCGCGGCGCAAGTGATGGTCGATTTCAGCAGCATTGGACATGYCAGATACTATCTCATATTTTTTTGGTGCTCGACACCAGCTAGCCCATTTACCCTTAATGGCTCACTTGCTCGCATTCTTGCAAAATTTGTGTGAATTGAGGACTGGGCAGCCAAACCGACTTGATTTTATTGACGGATCTGGCTCGGATTCACTTTTTGTGCAAAAGAGTTGGCTGAACAATTGAGAAAGATCATGGCCGATAACGACGATCCGCGCTTCCAGAATGACCAGCCGCGCATCCATCCATCCGCGCAGCTGAAAGGCGTCAAGCTCGGCAAATATACCGAAGTTGGCGAGCGCGTTGTCCTGCGCGATCTGACAGCCGGTGATTTTACCTATTTCRAACGGCACAGCGAGGGAATCTATGCCGATATCGGGCGGTTTTGCTCGATTGCAGCGAACGTTCGCATCAACGCACTCGAACACCCGATGGAGCGGCTGACGACGCACACGATCAGCTACCGGCCGAACGAATTTTTCAAATACCAAGGCATCGACAACGTCTTTCGCGCACGCCGGCAAGCGAAACGCGTCGGGATCGGCCATGATGTGTGGATCGGCCATGGAGCGGTGATCATGCCTGCAATCCAGATCGGTCATGGCGCAGTCATTGGCGCCAACGCGGTGGTGACCAGGAATGTCGCGCCCTATACGATCGTCGCGGGCAATCCGGCCCGGCTGATCCGCCTTCGCTTCCCCGAAGAGATTGCCGCGCGGCTGCAGCGGCTTGCGTGGTGGGACTGGCCTCCAGAGACGTTATTCGAAGCCATCCCGGACATCCAGTCACTCGGCATCGAGGATTTCCTGGCGAAATGGGAACGTTGAAGATTACCCACCGTTTTGCTTGCAATCATTCCGCGCAGTATCCAACTGTGTTTTGCCCCAACGTCAAACCCTCGGGAGTTTTCTGATGAAGCGCACCCTTGCTGCACTGGCCCTTCTAGGCGCCGCCGTTCTTCCCGCACAGGCCGAAGAAGTTGGCAAGGTCGGCGTCGACTGGCTCGGCAATGATATCGTCATTGATGCCGTCACCGATCCGAAGGTGCAAGGCGTTACGTGCCATCTCGCATCATTCTCGCGGGGTATGATTGACCGGCTGCAGAAAGGCAACTGGTTCGAGGATCCGTCCAATGCCTCGATTTCCTGTCAGCAGACAGGCCCAATCACGATCGGAGAAATCGAGCTGGGCGAAGGTGGCGAGCGGGTTTTTTCCGAACGCACCAGCCTCATCTGGAAGAAGCTCGTCATTACGCGCATCTACGATAAACCCAACAATACGCTCATTTATCTTGCCCATGCCACGCAGGTTCAGGATGGCTCGGCCAAAACCTCGATCTCGACAGTCCCGCTCTTTGCGGGGAACATCAACTGGACCAAAGGCAAGCCGGAGTAATCATTCTGACTTTGGCGATTTGGTAAATAATCTTATACCATTGGCTAATAGGAATTTAATCTTATTTGTTGCAGGATGGATCAAGCTTTTATTTGAAGGGTTTGATCATGAATTTTCGCATTAAAAACCACAGGCTTGGCACGGGTGCATCGAATGTGAATTTCATCGGTTCGCCTAATATTGGCGGCGAATTAAACCCTAGGTTTCTGATCATTCACTACACCGCGAGCGGACCGGGCGCTGATATCGCCAGGTATTTTTCGCAAAAAGCTGCCAATGTTTCAGCACATCTCGTTGTCCGTCGCGATGGGTCAGTCACGCAATGCGTGCCATTCAATCTTGTGGCCTGGCATGCCGGCAAGAGCCAGTGGACGGGAAAGGGCGGTATCAAATATTCGGGGCTGAACAGTTCGGCTATCGGCATAGAAATCGAAAACTGGGGGCCGCTTAACAAGAGTGCCGAAGGCTGGGTGTCGTGGACCGGAGCGGCCGTTGATGGCTCGAAAGTCATCGAAGCCCGCCATAAGTTCGGTGTGCCCAATTGCGGCTGGGAAGTCTTCACCACTGCGCAGATCGAAACGGTGATTGCCCTAGCGCAAGCCATCTGCAGCACATATGCCATCGAGGATATCATGGGTCATGATGATATCGCCCCCGGCCGCAAGTCCGATCCGGGTCCGGCGTGGGACATGGAAGCATTCAAGGTGAGGGTAAAAGAGAAGACTGAATATAAGAAAACAAATGGTACACGGGTGCTGCAACGGACTGAGCGATAGCTCAAATCCCTTTAACAAAGCTGTCCAGTAC
>NZ_JBFUMG010000622.1:0-2456 GCF_054049495.1 Phyllobacterium sp. P5_D12
GTGTTGAAYGTACCGAAGGTCAGACCGTCCGGGTCGGAAGCATAGATATAGTTTGTGCCGATGAGGTGGCCGGCGCCTGGCATGTTTTGCACGACAAACGTCGATCCCGGCAAGTGCTTCTGCATGAACTCCGTGATGAGACGGCCGTTCGTATCGTAACCGCCGCCGGGAGCCGTCGCGACGATATAGGTCACGGTTTTACCCTTGTAAAAGTCGGCGGCATCGTCCGCCAGCGCTATCGCGGACCCGAGCCCGGCGACTAAGACGGCACCAAAAACTGCCGTGCGAATTGATTGTCTGATCATTCCATTCCCTCCCTTTTTACTGCCTTTTGTTGATAGATATTTAGTCGGTTAACTCACTTCAAACCCCAGGGTGCGCAAAACGATTGGCGTCAGAAAGCCGTGAAAGAGCTGTACGTGTAAGAGCAGGCCGAACATTGAGTAGAGAACGACTGTCGCCGTTACCGCGAGGAACAGTGCGAACTTCCAGCTCGCCTCCGCCTGCCTGCGGAGGAACGACAACAACATGACCGGCACGCTGATATAGAAGCCGAAGACGAGAACCGCCGCGATGAAACCGACAAAGTAGGCCCACATCGTCAGTTCACCCGTCACGGTGTGCGGGCCAAATTCCGGCTCTTCCTCGGGGACAAGATTGGCCGGGACGCCTGCCTTCGATGCCGGCTGGAAGCTTTCGGCCAGCTGGTTGCCAGGTGCGCGCAACAGATCCATGCCGAGTTGCAGAAGGCACAGCGCGATGCCCGGAATGCCGACCACGAATGGCATGAACCGTGCGTTCGGCGGGAACTGAGTAGCCATTGCCACCATCGTGCCGAAGATCGCGAGCATGACGAAGGTAAGCCAGGTGCTGAAGCTGAGCTGTTTCATAGGTTCACTCCAACGCTTGAATCGGCGCGATGCGGCCTGAAATTCCGATAGAACGCATAGACCATCAGTCCAACGATCATGGCGATCAGGACAAGCGAGATGGGACGCAGGAAAAAGCTGTAACCCCAGAGCTGCAATGCCTGATTGAGTGACGCTTCGGCTTTGCCTCCGAGAACGAGACCGATCACGAAAGGCGAGCGTGGCCACCCTGCCCGAAGGAAGCCATACCCAATCGCGCTGAAGAGCACGAGGATGATGAGATTTTGCCACTGATAGTCACTGACGAAGCAGCCAAGTGATACGAAGACGAGAATAAACGGCACCAGATAGCGGCCATTGACGAAGGTAAGCACCGCGACCCAACGGCAGACGACAAGCAGGATGGCGACCGCAATCAGGTTGCCGACGACCAATGCCCATATCAACGTCCAGACGAGGTCAAGGTGCTGCGTGACCATCGTCGCGCCCGGCTGAATGCCGAGAATGAGGAACGCGCCGAGCAGGACGGCCATTCCGGAACTTCCGGGGATGCCGAAAAAGAGAGTCGGCAGCAGCGAGCCGCCTTCTTTGCCGTTACTTGCGGTCTCAGGCGCGATCACACCTTCGATAGCGCCCTTACCGAAACGCTCCGGCGTCTTCGAACTTTGCACCGCATGGCCATAGCAAAGCCAGGCAGCAGTCGAACCGCCAAGGCCGGGTATCATGCCGATCACGGCGCCGATTACCGACGTGCGCAGAACGAGCCACCAATGGCGCGGCACTTCCATGACGCCCGAAAGCAATTGCTGATAGTTGAAGCCCTTATCCATTGGCACCGCCGAGATGGCTCCGCCCTTGGTGCTGAGCGCGATCATCTCCGGCACTGCAAAAAGAGCGAGTACGGCGGTGACGAGACTGACGCCATCCCACAGGAACAGCATGTCGCCGGCGTAGCGCGGCGTACCCGTGATCGGGTCCATGCCAATCGTAGACAGCATCAAGCCGTAAAAGCCGACGATCAGGCCTTTGACGATCTTCTTGCCGCTGGAAAGAAACGCGATGAAGCTGATGCCAAGAAGCGCGATCAAGAAGAACTCTGCAGGACTGAACATCAGGATGACGGGTTCGAGAACGGGTATCATGATGGCGAATACGATCGCGCCGATGATGCCCCCGACGCCGGATGCAGTGATGCTGGCACCGAGTGCCCGCGCCGCCTGCCCCTGCTTGGCTAGCGGATATCCATCGAGAGTCGTCGCGGCATCRTCACCGTCACCGGGTATGCCGAACATGATACTGGATATCTGGCCGCTGGTGCCGTTTACGGCGTGCATCGTCAGGAGGAACACCGCTCCTGAAACCTTGTCCATGCCGTAGACGAATGGAATGGCCATTGCGATGGAAAGCTTCCCGCCAATACCCGGCGTGACACCGACCAGCAATCCGAAGATCACGGCTATCAGCATGAGGCCCATTATGTGGGGCGAGCTCACTAGGCCGTAGAGCGCGGCAAACATGGTGTCGATCATTACAGTATCAATCCTCCCATCCAACGAACGGCAATCCTGGATTGCCATTCGTCATGCA
>NZ_JBFUMG010000623.1:0-2449 GCF_054049495.1 Phyllobacterium sp. P5_D12
GGATAGAGCAGAGAGACCGGCATCGGGCGTGGCGGACAATCGGGCAGAAGCTGGATGAGCGCGCCTCGTGCAAGATCGTCAGCGGCGTGGAAGCGCGGCACCTGAACAAGACCGAGCCCAAGCCGCGCGGTTGCAAGATAGCTCTCTGTGCCAGTCAGGGAGATCGCCGTCGGTAATGTCACATTTTCCAGTCGCTCGCCGATCATGAAATCCAGTGGCCGCACTGCACCCGTCGTCAGCGACCGGAGCCCGATCATGCGATGGCCGTCCAGCGCATCCCAACTTGTCGGCGTACCAAAGCGGTCAAGATAGGCGGGCGCCGCACACGTCAATCGTTCCAGCGTGGCGACGCGCCGGGCAATCATGTCGCTGTCCGGCAGGATACCGAACCGCAGCACGCAGTCTACGCCCTCGCGGATGAGGTCGATCCACCGCTCGCCTTCGCTCATGCTGATTTCAATATCGGGATATTTCTCGAAAAAGGTCGGCAGACCTGGCAACAGAAAGTATCGCGCCAGTGTGCCCTGAACCTCGACGCGCACCAAACCCTTGGGCCTAGCCGCGCCGAATGCCCCTTCCGCATCCTCGAGATCGGCGATGATCGAGACGCACCGCCGGTGGTGGGCCTCGCCGTCAAGGGTCGGACTGACCTGCCGTGTCGTCCGTTCGAGCAGCCGCACACCGAGCCGCGCTTCCAGCTGTTTCACCGCATCGGTCACGGTCGAGCGTGGCAGGCCAAGATCGTTGGCGGCGAGCGTGAAACTGCGCCGTTCGACGACCCGGACGAAGACGCGCATCGCTTCAAATCTGTCCATTTGGCAAGTTCCGGTTATGGAGCGGCTGGATAGCATCATGAAACGCCAACACGGCCCACGCAAGACACCATTGTTCGTATTATTCGGATAGTGATGCCAAGAAATGGGTGATTATCCRCACTTTGCAATGATGCATTGTTTCGTCATTGAACAATCCATGAAGAGGATCAAGACCATGACACAACAGACAAACAAGGTTGCAATCGTCACCGGAGCATCGCGCGGTATCGGCGCAGCAATTGCAGAACGGCTGGCCAGCGATGGCTTTACCGTGGTCGTAAACTATGCGGGCAGCGCCAAAGAGGCCCGGGAGCTGGTTGACAAGATCGAAGCCAGTGGTGGCAAGGCAGTCACCGCACAGGCGAATGTCGCTGATGCAGCCGCAGTGCGGCGCATGTTCGATTCCGCTGAAGCAGCGTTCGGCGGCGTAGACGTTTTGATCAACAATGCCGGCGTCCTGAAGATGATGCCGCTGGCTGATACGAGCGACGAAGAATTCGATCGCCACTTCGCCATCAACACCAAGGGTACTTTCAACACGTTACGTGAAGCAGCCAAGCGTTTGAGGGATGGTGGGCGGATCGTCAACTTTTCGTCGACGAGCCTTCGTCTCAAGATGCCAGGCTATGCTTTGTACAATGCCACCAAAGCAGCGGTCGAAGCCTTCACGCATGTGTTTTCAAAAGAGCTTCGTGGCAGGAACATCACGGTCAACGCGGTGGCTCCCGGGCCGATCGCCACCGACCTCTATCTTAAGGGCAAAAGCGAGGAAGTGATTGCGATGGCTGCCAAGGCGCCGCCGCTCGAACGCCTCGGTCAACCCAGTGATATTGTCGGTGTGGTCTCGTTCCTCGTTGGCCCTGACGGCGGCTGGGTCAATGGCCAGATCCTGCGGGCCAATGGCGGCGTCGCCTGATTTCGGCGATCAGGCCGGGGGATTGATCCCTCGGCTCTTATCGCCCATCGGCAGGCTCAATGCCGCAGAATCTTGCTCAGGAAGGCGCGGCTTCGATCGGTCTTTGGATCGGAGAAAAACTCTTCGGGCGTGCCGGTTTCAACGACTGCTCCCGCATCCATGAACACGACCCGCTGTGCGACTTTGCGGGCAAAACCCATCTCATGCGTGACCACCATCATGGTCATGCCCTCTTCGGCGACGCCAACCATCACGTCCAGTACCTCACTGATCATCTCGGGATCGAGGGCTGATGTGGGCTCGTCGAAAAGCATGATTTTCGGGCGCATGCACAGGCAACGCGCGATGGCGACGCGTTGCTGCTGACCACCGGAAAGCTCGGACGGATAGGCATTGAACTTATCGGCGAGCCCGACTTTCGCCAGCATCTCGCGGCCCGACGCCTCGGCCTCGCCACGCGGAATTTTTCGCACGTGGATCGGTGCAAGCGTGACGTTTTCGAGCGCCGTCTTGTGCGGATAGAGATTGAAAGCCTGGAAGACAAAGCCGATCTCGGTACGCAGTTCAGTCATATTGGTGGCGCGGTCACCAAGTCGCTGCCCATCGACGACAAGATCGCCGTCCTTGATCGTCTCGAGACCATTGATGCAGCGGATCAGCGTGCTCTTGCCCGAGCCGCTGGGGCCGCACACGACGACGACTTCGCGCGGCTCGACAC
>NZ_JBFUMG010000624.1:0-2449 GCF_054049495.1 Phyllobacterium sp. P5_D12
ACATGCTGTGTCCGACTGGCCTTCATAGGATATGGGCCAGAGCTTGGAAATATCATTGCCAAAGTACTCGCTGTCGACCGAAGCCTGCCGCGCCGCCATCCAGTTGACGTTGCCGCGCAGCGTGTTGATTTCGCCGTTATGCGCCACCATGCGATAAGGGTGCGCGAGCTTCCATGACGGAAACGTGTTCGTGGAAAACCGCTGATGCACCAGCGCCACCGCGCTTTCGAAACGCGGATCCTTCAGGTCCTTGTAATAGGCGCCGACCTGATAAGCGAGGAACATGCCCTTGTAGACGATCGTGCGCGCCGACATGGAAACGACGTAGAAATCGCTCTCCCTGCCGCCATTCTCCTGATAGATGCGGTTCGAAATCACCTTGCGCAGAACATAGAGGCGACCCTCGAAATCCTCGTTGGTTTCGATGTTGGGGTTACGGCCGATAAAGACCTGCCGGTGGAATGGCTCTGTCGCAGCAATGTGGGGTGCTTTGGACAAGGACGAGTTGTCGACGGGAACATCGCGGAATCCGATAAGCGACTGTCCTTCGGACGCGATAACTTCGGTGATCACCGCCTCGATATGCGCGCGCTCTTCAGGGTCCTGCGGCATGAATAGATAGCCGACGGCATAGTGGTTGACAGGAGGAAGCTCGACGCCTTTTTCGGCCCAGTCGGCACGGAAGAAGGCATCCGGGATCTGCACGAGCAGCCCGGCACCATCGCCCATCAAAGGATCCGCGCCCACAGCCCCGCGATGAGTGAGGTTTTCGAGCATGAAAAGCCCGTCTTCGATGACCTTGTGCGACTTCACGCCCTTCATATGCGCGATGAAGCCGACGCCGCAGGCATCATGTTCGTTGCGCGGGTCGTAAAGGCCTTGTCGGACAGGAAAACCTGACGATTTATTGGTTTTGACCGCACGATTCTGTACGGCCTGAGCGAGTTCAGTCGTTACAGATGGCGTCAAATCCGACATCGTCAATTCCTCCGTTTGGCGCCCTCGGCGGGCGGTAATTTCTCCTGCTGCGCCACGCGTCTCTTAGACGCGTAAAGGACGCAGCAGCATTTAAATTTTGCGGATAATCCTTTTCAAAAACCGTTTCGGTTTTTGGGATTATCCGCAGGAGACGGAATACCATAATTCCAGTCCCGCTTCATGCGGCATATCTTCCGGTACGGGTTGCGGTCACCATTATAAGGACGGAAGCACCTGCTCACCATCCTTGTTCTCAGTTCGCACAAATAGGACAGCAATGCTGTCTTATTATCGTATGCCAGAATTATTCCAAACAAACAAGATGGAAAAGCAAAAAAAATCTGCATCACACGAAATATCATTGCGCATAACGCTTCAAAAGTATGCCGTTAGTTTCAAAACGCGCGATTTCCCCTAAAAGTTGAAGGATAAACAGCCACTTCCACATCGAGAGCATCTCCCGCTCCCTTTTCACCAGCAGATGAAAGGCGTATGCGTTTGCGCGTCAGTGGAAAATCGTAAGGTCGATTATGCATTTTGCTTCCGATAATTGGGCCGGAGCCCACCCGAAGATTGCCGAGAGTTTGAGCAAACATGCGGATGGCTTTGCCGCCGCCTATGGCACAAGTGCTCTCGACAAAGCAGTCGCACAGACGTTCAACGAGATATTCGAGCGRGACGTTGCAGTTTTTTTTGTCGGCACCGGCACGGCAGCAAATTCACTGGCGCAGGCAGCTATCGCGAAGCCGGGTGGTGTGACGTTCGCTCATCGGGAGGCACACACGATCGCGGACGAAGGCGGAGCACCCGAATATCTGACCGGCGGTGCCAGGCTGCACCCGGTCGATGGGCCGCTCGGACGCATTGATGTAAACAATCTCAAAAAAGCGATGGCTGGATATAACAATGTCCGCACCGGCCAACCGATGGCAGTTTCCATAACACAACTGACCGAGAGCGGTACGCTTTACGAGCCCGGTGAAATCGCGGCGATATCGGCGGTTTGCCGCGAAAACCAGCTGCCACTGCATATGGATGGCGCGCGTTTTGCCAACGCACTGGTTTCGCTCGGCTGCTCCCCTGCGGACATGACTTGGCGGCAAGGTGTTGACATCCTCTCCTTCGGCGGCACGAAGAATGGCTGCTGGTGCGCCGAAGCCCTTGTCTTCATGGATCCGGCGCGCGCAGAGGCCTTTCCCTTTATTCGCCAGCGGGCTGCACAGCTCTTTTCGAAATCGCGCTTCATCGCGGTCCAGTTCGAAGCCTATTTCAAAGACGACCTATGGCAGGACTTGGCAAGGCACTCCAACAGCATGGCCCGGCGCATGGCTGACCACATTGCTGCATCAGGCAATGTTCGACTGGCCTGGGAGCCACACGGCAACGAGATTTTCGCGGTCATGGAAAAGACGACTGCAGCGAAGTTGCGCGATAACGGCGCACTCTTCTACGACCAGAACCCGCCCCACTC
>NZ_JBFUMG010000625.1:0-2448 GCF_054049495.1 Phyllobacterium sp. P5_D12
AGTGACACCAAGCTCATCCATCGCGCTTATCGTTGTTGTCGCGATAGCCGTTCTCCGAGCAGTTTTTCATATTCGCGCTCGGCTTCACCGTAAAATCCGTTAGCCTCGGCCATCAGGCCCGCGCGATCGACGATGGCGACCTTGCCACGGGTAGCGCGGACGTGGCCTTCGGCTTCAAGTGAATGCAGGGTTTCTGTTACCCAGGGACGCCGCATGCCCAGCATCACCGCCATGAACTCATGGGTTAGGTATAGATCATGGCCCGAGGTGCGGTCATGCACCATCAGCAGCCATCGGGCCAATCTTGTCCGGGCTTCGGCCTGAGCGTTGACCAGAGCAGTCGTGGCGGTCTGGACAATCATCGTCTGTACGTAAAGAAGAAACACCTTCTGGAGCGACCGGCTTTGCTCTAACGCAGCCTGCAATTTGCCGGCAGCAATCCGATGGCCGGCACCGGGAAGCTGGATATAGACCGACAGCGGCGCGCTGGTGCTGCCGAGCACGAGCGAGGTCCCCGTCATTCCATCCAGGCCGACCAAAGCAATTTCGATATCGCCGCCGGAAGGGCTTTTTGCTACAATCGATGCTATGCCGTCCTCGATAAACAGCGCGGCATCAACAGGTTCCCCCGGACTCTCGATTGGATCCCGCAGCGAAAATGTTACGTATTCGAGATCCTCGACAACCARCTGGAAATCAGCCGGTGACAACAATCTAAGGAGTTTGTTTTGAACAGCGGATTGAACCAAGGTCATGTTGCTCCTTCCCGCGAGGAACAAACTGACGATCCAGCGCTTTCAAAAAAACTATAAGTATCAAGATAAAAATCGAGAACAATGGTATGTCCTCCAGAGGACAATCCGGGAATGTAGGCCACTCGGAAAATGTCGGTTAAAACGGAGCTGCCGCGCCTGAGGTCAGGATGGATCGAAACGCCACATATCGCAGGCTCGTCAAGGAGGATGATATACCCCTTGATGCGGTATGCATACGGGTTATCCAAAAAGCTGGCCGGCCGCTCGCCGAAGTCGAGTGGCCGGAAAATAGTCTTACAGACAAAGGAGACTATTTCTGCGCCACACCCGTGCCACTGGCGCTTGAGCGAGCCGTTGACGTTAAAGACAATTATGGTTTTCGCGAGATTGTCATCATTATCGACGATCTCGCGTTTTGGAACGAGGCGTGGGGGACTGTCATTTGAGATAGGATTGTTGCAACGGCCGTTATAGCTTCGGTCCTGTGCAATCCAGCGGCGTCATCGCCCATACCCCCACTTTTGCGATCCAGAGTGCGTTCGTTCCAATGGTTTCAAATTGTCCACCAGCGGACATAGTATTGACGCACCCCAAAAATGTGCTTTTTAATATCCCCGTCGCTGGATCTAGAGTGGCGCACCTGCGATTGAGAGATGCTATGCGCTCCCGCCAAACACTAGTGCGGGAGGAAGGCTATGCCCCGTCATTTCAGGAATATTATTTATTACAGCGAAGACTGGGATGTAATGGAAAGTGCGCTTCTGAAGACCACCAGAAAGCTGCACAGAGCCCAACACCACGAAGATACGGATGGTCTCGCGCGAAGGGTGATGACGCTCTTCGACCAAGGTCTCCGCGACCCAGAAATCATTGCCCGAACAGCTGCCAATCAGGAAATGTTGATCGCTAACATTGCGTCGCTGCGAGGCGCGGCAAGGCCACTTCATGCCTAACGATGTTCATCAACGCCTCGACAGCAAACTCGAATGCCCAAAGTGCCAAACGATCTACCTTACCTTCACGCAAGATTTGGCGCTGAGCACAGCAATCGTTTGTACCTCTTGCGGAGAATATATGGGTACGTGGGGTGAGTTGGAGACAGATTTTTACGCTCAAGGCGGCGACCACGGCGTGTTCGAAATGCGAGATGGTCAGATCATTCGAAAAGGATGACCCAATGCGAATGGATTTCGATGACGATCCCGAAGGCCGCCCGAGTGTCCTGTCGTTCTGCATTGGCGGCATTTTGTCAGTTTTGATGCTGCTCCTGGCAGCAAGCTATGCTGGTCACTTATGGTGAGGGACGTAGGCGGCCGGTTATTCGAAAGGAATGATCCTATGCAAATAGATTTCGATGACGGTCCAGGAGACGGGCGGAGTGAACTGGCCTTTCACCATTACTTTGCGCTCTTCTGTATCGGCCTTGTCCTTGCCGGCGTAGCTTGCTTGTTAATGTGCTTAGAACAAATGGAGCCAATGATTTTTTGAATCCAAGTGCTCCAAACTCAAAGGTGTTTTGGTCTTTTGATGGCTGCTCATGGGCCTTTAGTCCGATCTCCCGCCGTCTGAATAATGCTATCATCAAGATTGCTGACATCACCCCGTCGGCAATGGGCCCGCCATGGCCCAACAGCCCGGTCAGCTGGACGTGAGACTTCAGCTGACCGGGCTGTTAAAGGAGAGCAGCTACAGC
>NZ_JBFUMG010000626.1:0-2447 GCF_054049495.1 Phyllobacterium sp. P5_D12
GGCTGGATCACCCTGGCGAAACAGGGTTTGGCCGGATTTGTAGCTGACGCGCTCGGATGTGAAGGCCAGAAGCTTGAGCTTGGCTGGCGCAACGCCCGAAAACAGCGGTACCCGCCGCAACATTTCAACTTCATCTTTCAGTAGCATGAATGTCCAAAACCCCCTGATAGAGACTTTTCGATAATTTCAGCCAGACGGGCGTAAAGCTGAATTCTCAAAAGATCTCATGTTCCCCTTATGACACCAGCTCCTTGAATATACCGTTTTTCTCAAGGAGAGTCGCGTGCGTTCCATCTTCGACCAGTGTTCCCTTGTCGAATACAATCACGCGATCGAATAGATTGGCAAGTGCCGTGTTTGACAGAACCCAGATGATCGCAGGAGCGTGGCCCTCTTCGTGCAAGTCCTCCATGATGTTGTGTGTGATGTGGTCTTGCACGCGTTGATCAAGTGCGGGCAATGGACGATTGAATATCACGTAGTCAGCACGCTTGAGCAGTGCTCTAGCAACGTTGAGCTTCTGTCGCTGCACATTGGTCAATCGCTTGCCACCTGATCCGACATCGAAATCCATGCCAATCGAAAGGACGCTTTCGAACAGTCCAAGACGGTCGAACAGGTCGCGCAAAATGGTACGTATGCGATCCGAACCATCGGCTTGGGTGAAGCCGATCCTGCCGAAAAGGACATTATCCAGAAGTGTCGCCGTTGAGATAAAACGTTCGGGATCATAGCGTTCAATGACCGCTCTGAGATCTTCTGGCATATTCTTATGGAAACGTGCACGCGCATCGACGATCTTGGCCATTAGCTGGCTGTTCAGAAGACCAAAGCGATGCCTTGGCTCGATATATGAGAAGCTCAGGCGGATTATACTTGTTCGTTCGTCTGCCGACGCCGCGTCAATACCGCGGCCCTGCAATTTTTGCAGCAACACCTGATAAGCCGGGATGTCATCGGCGGTCATGAAGGTTAGCTGCTGGAAGAACGGATGATCCGGCGGCAGATCCTCGAACAGCTCGACGGCATTGGCCGCGATCTCCAGACCCATATTGTAGAGATCGATGTAAAGGTCGTTCTCGCGCAACACCGAGCGGAAATAGGGATGCGCCGCCAGTTTGCGATTCGTCATCATCGGGCGTCTCATGCTGCCGAATAGGAGATTTTCACCAACGGTCGCTTGAGGATTATACTCATCCAGCTTGAACGGAACGACGAGATCGTCGAGATCTTCCTTCTTCAATCGTTTGCGCAGCGCCTGACGCAGCTCGACGATGCGATCGGTTAAATCAGCGTGTGTCTCGATGTCGACGGTAGAACGCAGGGCCATGTCGAGAATGTCCTGAGAAATCAGAACTGCATCGAGTACCGGACGCACAACTTTGAAGAGATCGTCAGGCCCTGTCACGCCCGCGGAGACGTAATCGACCCAGTCGCTGTTAACGTCGAGTTCGGGATTGCCCGCGCGGCGCGCTTCGTTGATGTTCCATTTGTTCTTCGCGGCTTTTGCTCCGTCATACTCGACCTTGGTCAGGGGCGCATGCTTGAGGCCATAAAGCAGATTATCGCGCAAGGTTCCGTGGAAGAAGTACGTATCGGATGCTGCATAGGCGATGCGGCGGCCGGTTACTGATTCTGGCAGTTCGAGAATGTCTTTGCCATCGATGGTGATGCGACCCTGCTCCGGCCAGATAAGGCGTGCGAAGGCTTCGGCAAGGGCCTCAGCGCCGCTTCCGCTGTTACCAACGATGGCGGCGGTCTCGCCCGGTTTGATCTCCAGCGTGACATGTCTAAGCAAGGGCGCACCGCTGTCGTCGGAAAGTGTCAGGTTAACCGCGTGCAGCGAATGCTCAAGACGGTTGACGGGATCGGGCGCGAGAGCCTGGATTTTCGGATCAACGAGCATGTCGACGTTGAACTGTTCTACCACCTGGTTGTACTTAACCTGGACATCCTGACGAGCCTGGTCCCAATCGATCAACTCTTTCAATGGCCCCGGGAGGTCCTTGTAGGCATTGATCACGGCAACGAGCTGGCCGATATCGAGTCTTCCCTGCAACGCCAGAAAGCCACCGATCGAATAGAATAGAAACGGAGTGACCTGTGCGAGGAAATTGTTGATGAATTTGACTAGGAACTTCCATTGATAGAGATCGTACCGGATCGAGAAAATAAGGCCCAAACGCGACGCGATGTCGGCCCGTTCGAAGTTCGATGTGTCATTACCGTGAATGGTACCAATGCCATCGACGATCTCACCCACACGGCCAGACAATTCGCGGGCCGTGAGCTGACGTTGGCGTCCGAGTTCAAGCAACCGTTTGCGCATGCGGGGAATCACGACGCCCTGGACCGCGACAATGCCTGCGGCAATCATACCAAGCCAGAAATTCTGCATGATGATGAAGACGAGGGCCGTGATAGCTTGTCCGCCTAACAATGCCGGC
>NZ_JBFUMG010000627.1:0-2441 GCF_054049495.1 Phyllobacterium sp. P5_D12
GGATTATAAGGATGGCCGACCACTAGCCTTTCCGGGTGCTTCATCGCCGTCTGCATTTCGGAGGGCAGAATGCCCGAAGTCGAAGAGCCGACGATGGCATCGACAGCCGCGTGTTTGTCGATTTCCGCCAGCACCTTGTGCTTCAGGTCGATCCGCTCCGGCACGCTTTCCTGGATGAAGTCAGCGCCGGCGACGGCCTGTTCGATCGACTTGGCGAAAGTCAGCTTACCTTCCTTCGGCAAACCACCCGGCACCATTGTCTTATAGGCGCGGCGTGAATTCTTCATCACCTCGCTGACCTTGCGCTCGGCTTCCGGATCCGGATCGAAGATCGACACATCAATGCCATTGAGAAGGAGGCGGGCTACCCAGCCCGCACCGATAACACCGCCACCGATTGCCGCGGCCTTGCGAATACCTGCCATGATTTCTTACCAGCCCTTCGTCAATTTCATGCGCTCGCGGACTTCGTTCGGTCCGAGAATGCGAGCGCCCATGCCTTCAGCAACCTTTACGGCGCGTTCGACCAACGGGCCATTGGTGGCAAGAACGCCCTTGTCGAGCCAGATATTGTCTTCGAGGCCGACGCGGATATTGCCGCCTGCAAGCATCGCCATTGCCGCATAGGGCATCTGGTTGCGGCCGATCGAGAAGGCCGAGAAGGTCCAGTTCGACGGCAGGTTGTTCGTCAGCGCGAGCAGCGTGTTGATATCATCCGGGGCACCCCACGGAATGCCCATGCAAAGCTGCACCATGACCGGATCTTCAAGCAATTTCTGATCGTAAAGCCACTTGGCCAGAAGCAGGTGGCCCGTATCGAAGATTTCCACTTCTGGCCGCACACCAAGCGCCTTGATCTGGGCCGCCATGGCTTTGAGCATGGCAGGCGTGTTGGTCATGACATAATCGCCTTCGCCGAAATTCATCGTGCCGCAATCGAGCGTGCAGATCTCTGGGCGCAGCTTTGCCACGTGTTCAAGGCGTTCCGTGGCACCAGCCATATCCGTGCCGTTGGCCGAAGGCGGCATCGGCTGCTCGACGCTGCCGAGCGTAAGATCACCGCCCATGCCGGCGGTGAGGTTCAGGACCATATCAACGCCTGATGCCTTGATGTACTCGACGACCTCCGCATAGAGCGCGACATCGCGCGAACCCTTGCCCGTCTTGGGGTCACGGACGTGAATATGCGCGATGGCTGCGCCAGCATTGGCTGCTGCGATACACTCATCGGCGATCTGGCGCGGGGTGACCGGAACCTTGTCGGAACGGCCTGTGGTATCGCCCGCACCGGTCACGGCGCAGGTGATGAATACTTCGCGATTGGGGGTAAGTCCCATTGTAAAGCTCCCATGTTCTTGTTGACCTGATCATGCCCCGATTGCCAAGCGATGCTTTGCAATATACGAATAGGAATTGATGAATAGCGAAACATCGCCACTCTTTTTGCCGAGTTCCAAACCGCTGCACGTAACCGTTGTGGTTTTCAGCGGCGCCTCGCTCATGTGCGTGGCTTCAACAATCGATCCAATGCGTGCTGCGAATCGCGTGTCAGGTGCAAATCTGTTCAACTGGCGAATTGTATCACTGGACGGCGAACCGACAATGACTACATGTGGTCTGCCGATTGCTGTATTCGGTTCATTCGATGCATCAGAAAAAGGCGATATGTTATTGGTTGTTGGAGGTTTTGGCACATCCGACATTGCGCGCACGACCTTCACGGCTAATTTGCGGCGTGCTGTGCACAATTATCAGATGATTGGCGGCATCGAGGCCGGTTCCTGGCTGCTCGGACGGGCGGGCCTGCTTTCAGGGCGTAAGGCGACAACGCATTGGGAGGACATGGAGGAATTTACGGCCGAATTTCCAGATGCGGATATCCGGCCAGACCGCTACGTCATCGATGGGCCGGTTTTCACGAGCGGCGGCGCCTCGCCAACCTTCGATCTCATGCTGCATCTGATCCGGTCGCGCTATGGCATGTCAGTCGCGCTCGATGTGGCCAGTGTGTTCATCTATGACGGGACACATGCCTCCAACGATGCGCAGCCGCTGGTATCGCTGGGACGGCTAGACGATGTGCATCCGAAGCTCGCGGGCGCTATTCGCTTGATGGAGCGCCATATCGAACAGCCGTTGACCATCGGCGCCATTGCCAAGCGCTCTGGCCTGAGTGCCCGAAGCCTCGAGAAGATCTTTGCCAAGGCTGTCGGCGAGGGGCCGGGCAGGTACTACCTGCGGCTACGACTGAAAGTTGCGCGGCGCTTGATTACCGATACGAAATCGCCGCTGGCAGATATCGCCGCGCGCACAGGGTTTTCATCGGCATCGGCCTTCACCAGAACCTTCCGCAATTTCGAAGGCAAGCCGCCAAGCGCTTTCCGGGCTGTTCATTGAGCGTCGCTTTTGACAAAGCAGCATTACGGACTTCATGTTTCAAC
>NZ_JBFUMG010000628.1:0-2438 GCF_054049495.1 Phyllobacterium sp. P5_D12
ACCATACGTTTTGTTTAAAATGCGGTTCATTGGCTTCAACAGTTAAAGCCTGGTTAATTTCCATAGCCCGATACGATCTCCGAAGAAAGCCTTGTTCCTTCGATTTGGTAGCGGTCAATCGCCGCAATCGCCTGGTTCGTGCAGGTTGAATAAGTCTCGTTGAACGTGCGATACCCGCGATTGAAACTCGCGATCAACTTAGCCCGGCGTGCCGGGTCCGGATTCTCCGCCAGGAGCAGCGAATCCATTCGATCCCGCCACTGGTTGCTCCTTTCGCCGCAAAGATTACGCAGCGAATGGATCGATCCGAGAACCTCGGCCAAACGTAGGAGCTTTGCCTCATATAGAGGGTCGACCGCGTAAGCTGGCACTGCCGTGGCGATTGCCGTCAAAAACGCTGTGATTACTATTGCACGCCGCACGCGACAACCCCGAGACTAATTCCCCGCAAAGGTTGTTGCCCGAAAGCTTGGCATCTTCAAGGCGTCTGTGGTCAATATCTCAGGTTTTAAATTTTCGAGCCAATTCGTTTGCGACATCCAGAACACTCTCGGTCACGTCGAACGCCGCCATTTCCTCGACCCGGAGCCAATGCACCGCCGCCGCATCATCCGCAGCGATGGCTTCTCCCACTGGATCAAGCGCGAGAAATACAGCCAAGCGGAAAGGTTTCGGCGCTGGAAATTCCGGTGTCGAGTAGTCGAAGGTAACGGTCGTGAGATAAGTTACTTCTGTTGCTGTTATGCCGGTTTCTTCATGCAGTTCACGAATTGCTGCTTCTTGCGGCATCTCGCCTTGCTCTCTCCTGCCACCCGGAAATGCCAGCCAGCCTTTTGACGGTTCGCGTGCTCGCTCCACCAAGAGGAAGGCCCGATCGCGGATGCAAACGGTCGAAACGCCGTCGACAGTTGCGGAGAGGGGAATTTGGTCCATGTATCAGGGGTACGCGGTGAGAGAAGTTTTGACAAGACTGGCTTAACGCTGCATGTCAAATACGGATGATCGTCATTCCCGAACAATTTAGGCATACTGCATGTGCGCACGTTTTTCACTCATCGAAACACCCGAAGACGTTGAAGCGTATCTCGCCCTCATGGAGCTCGAGCCTTTTCCTCCGCGCTATAATATCGCGCCGACACAGCCGATCCTCATGGTGATCGCCGGTGAAACGCCGCCGCCGGGCAGCAATCGCCCCGATCGCAGAGCGCTTCTGGTGCGGTGGGGCTTTATTCCCGGCTGGGTGAAAGATACCGCCAATTATCCACTTATGATCAATGCGCGCTCCGAAACAGCAATCGAGAAGGCGTCGTTCAAAGCCGCAATGCGTCACCGCCGTGCGTTAGTTCCGGCCTCGGGTTTCTACGAGTGGCGGCGGGACGGTAACAGGAAATCGCAAGCCTACTGGGTCCGGCCCCGCAACGGCGGAATCGTTGCATTTGCGGGTCTCTACGAACCATGGGCAAATGCAGAAGGCTCCGAAATGGACACGGGCGCAATCCTGACGACGAACGCCAACGAGGATTTGCGTTTCATCCACGACCGCATGCCCGTTGTCATAGAGCAGAAAGATTTTGCCCGTTGGCTTGATTGCAAAACGCAGGAACCGCGCCATGTCGCCGAGCTCATGAAGCCGGCCCAAGCCGATTTCTTCGAGGCGATCCCCGTCTCGGACGAGGTCAACAAGTTTTCCAACACTGGTCCGGAAATCCAGGAGCGGATCAACGAGACCTTAGTTGAAACGAAGAAGCCGGGACGCGTCAAACCGCTGGAGCCTGACAACCAGATGAAACTGTTCTAATACGCCAATCCAACTATTCCCCAGGATGTCTACCCGATGTTTTCAGCCGCTCTCTCCGGTTTTCTTCTTGGCGCGTCCCTTATTATTGCCATCGGCGCGCAGAACGCTTTCATATTACGGCAGGGGCTACTGCGAGAACATGTCTTCCTCTTGAGCCTGATTTGCGCTCTGTCCGATGCCCTGTTGATTACGGCGGGCGTCGCGGGCCTTGGGACGCTGATCGCGCAATCGCCCACACTTATCTCGGTCGTAACGCTCGGCGGCGCCGCGTTCTTGTTCTGGTATGCTTCGGTTGCCTTCCGGCGTGCGCTCCATCCCGAGGTACTGAAAGCGGCGAACTCCGGCAACGGCAATTTGAAAGTCGCGATCGGCACCGTTCTGGCGCTGACCTTTCTCAACCCGCATGTCTATCTTGATACCGTCGTTCTGCTTGGCGGCCTGTCGGCTCGCTTTGAAGGTTGGAACCGGGCGGCCTATGGCGCAGGCGCCGCACTGGCGTCGTTCATATGGTTCTTCGGCCTCGGCTATGGTGCGAGGCTGTTGCAGCCGGTTTTTGCCAAGCCGGCCGCGTGGCGCGTACTTGACGTTTTGATCGGCCTCGTCATGGCCGGCATTGGTTTAAGTCTGTTAGTCCGTTTCC
>NZ_JBFUMG010000629.1:0-2429 GCF_054049495.1 Phyllobacterium sp. P5_D12
GCTCTGCGGATGAGCGGCAGCGATGTGGCATCGCGCGCAGGGTCGTAAGGTTCGTGTGCTTCACTGGGTGCGACGCCGTAGAGAGCCGGATGAACATTCGACTTCGATCCCGTGATGAGAACGCCATCGACGCCGTCAAGAATGGCATCAATATCAAGGCTCTCGCCAAATGACGGCACGATCAACGGAATAACGCCAGCCGCTTCGTATGCCGCCATAAGATATTGATCCGGGGCTGCGTGCCACGTGTAATTTTCGAACGTACGCACATCTGACGTTATGGCGACGAGAGGTTGCCGCATCATGTTAACTCCATAAAAGACCTCGCCTGAATGTAGTGTAAGTTGCCCCCATTTCCAATGGCGACGCGAGCGGTGAAAAATATTGCGGGATGACACATTCGACGCTTGGGTTCAGTCATTTCAATGTGTCGTTCTGCATGGAGGTTCATCTGCTGGACTTGAATTGATGAGTGTGTATGGTGATCACGAGATCGGGAGGACCAGACAGGATCGTCTGGTGATCTGGGCCGATAGAATTGAAGATCATAGTCTGGAGGAGAATGTATGGATCGTCGTTCGTTCATCACGAAGGCAGGATTTGCCGGGGTAGGAGCTGCAGCAGCCACCACGCTTGCGGCGCCTGCGATTGCACAGTCAACGCCGAAGGTCACCTGGCGTTGCGCGTCGTCATTTCCCAAATCATTGGATACGATTTACGGCGGCGCCGAAGTCTTGTCGAAGTACTTGAGGGAAGCGACAGACGGTAACTTCACGATCCAGCCATTCGCCGCTGGCGAAATCGTTCCTGGTCTTCAAGCTGCTGACGCGGCAGCGGCCGGTACGGTCGAACTTTGCCACACCGTCGCGTATTATTACTGGGGCAAGGATCCCACTTGGGCCCTGGGTGCTGCGGTGCCCTTTGCGCTCAATGCGCGCGGCATGAACGCCTGGCAATATCATGGCGGCGGCATCGATCTCATGAATGAATTCTTCAACAAACAGGGCCTGCAAGCCTATCCGGGCGGGAACACCGGCGTACAGATGGGTGGCTGGTTCCGCAAGGAGATCAAGACCGTCGAAGATCTCAAGGGTCTCAAAATGCGTGTTGGCGGCTTTGCCGGCAAAGTTTTGGAGACCCTTGGCGTTGTTCCACAGCAGATTGCAGGCGGTGATATCTATCCGGCTCTTGAGAAAGGCACGATCGATGCCGCTGAATGGGTTGGGCCCTATGATGATGAGAAGCTCGGCTTTCAGAAGGTCGCGCCCTATTACTATTACCCCGGTTGGTGGGAAGGCGGCCCGACCGTCAGTTTCATGGTCAACAAGCAAAAGTGGGATTCCCTTCCTCCAGCTTATCAATCGCTGTTCCGTACGGCAGCTCAGGCCACCGATGCCAACATGCTGCAGAAGTACGACTACGTAAATCCTGCAGCGATCAAGCGTCTCGTGGCTGGTGGCGCGCAATTGCGGCCCTTCAGCCCGGAAATCCTGACCGCCTGCTTCGAAGCAGCCAACGGGGTCTATGCACAACTCGAAGACAGCAACGCAGCGTTCAAGAAAATCTGGAGTTCGATCAAGGCGTTTCGTAACGAACATTTCCTGTACGCACAGGTTGCGGAATACACTTTTGATACGTTCATGATGGTGCAGCAACGTAACGGAAAGCTGTGATTCATTGTCGCCAAAGAAAAAAACGAGAACCCCGGCGCGCCTGAGGCCAGGGTTCTTTATTCCGCCTGTTGTCAGCTCTCAAGGAGCAGTCTAACAGTGACGCAACAATTAGGCACGATGTTTCACTGGTATTTTCAATGACGGATAATCCTTCCATTTCAGTAGCGGGCAAGAATATTGCGGTTACCGGGGGCTCTTCTGGCCTGGGTCTGAGAATGGTGCAGGTACTTGCTGCTCATGGTGCGAACGTCGTTTCGATTTCGCGAACGCCCGCTCCCGACAATGCGCATCGATCCAACATTCTCAACATCATCGCCGATGTCACGGTCGCAGCTGATATCGCGCGCGCTTTTGACGAGGCGGAGCAAAACCTTGGAACCGTGACGGTGGTGTTCAACAATGCTGGTGTGGCTACGATCGAACGCGCTCTCACCACGACCCGCGAACAACTGCGGCACATCTTCGAAGTAAATGTCGAGGGTGCATTTTTTATCGCTCAGGAGGCTGCCAAACGAATGATAGCCAAGGGTGTTGGCGGCTCCATTATCAATCTCTCGAGCATTCTGGCGGACGCACCGCTCAAAGGTTCAGCCGCATACGCCATGTCGAAGGCGGCAGTAGCCCAGATGACCAAGTCGCTGGCGCTCGAATGGGCGCCGCACGGCATCCGGGTCAACGCTATTGCACCTGGCTGGTTTCCGACCCGTCTCAATGAGACAATTATGGATGGGCCGGCCAAAGGCTTTCTCAAGGGCA
>NZ_JBFUMG010000630.1:0-2429 GCF_054049495.1 Phyllobacterium sp. P5_D12
GCCAATGAGGGTATGAAGGCATGTGAGCCACATTGTCTGGCTGCAGAAAGAGTTCCTCATGAAATTCCGGCCACTTCACGACCGCGTCGTCATTCGACGCGCTGAAGGCGATACCAAATCCAAGGGAGGGATCATTATTCCCGACACTGCCAAGGAAAAGCCGCAGGAAGGCACAGTTATTGCGGTGGGACCGGGAGCCCGTGATGAAAGCGGCGCCCTGATCGCACTCGATGTCAAGGCAGGCGATGCCGTTCTGTTCGGCAAATGGTCCGGTGCCGAAGTCAAGATTGACGGCGACGATCTCCTGATCATGAAGGAGACGGACATCATGGGCATCGTCGAGACCCAGTAGGCGGAACGAAGAATGCCCTATGGGCAATTGCCGCACTTCTCAATTTCAAGAACGAACTGGACGAACAAGCATGTCTGCCAAAGAAATCAAATTTTCCACCGACGCCCGCGACCGGATCCTTAGTGGCGTCGAGATACTGAACAACGCCGTCAAGGTGACGCTTGGCCCAAAGGGACGCAATGTCATCATTGACCGCTCTTTTGGTGCGCCGCGCATTACCAAAGACGGCGTAACTGTCKCCAAGGAAATCGAGCTTGCCGACAAGTTCGAGAACATGGGCGCACAGATGATCCGCGAAGTCGCGTCAAAGACAAATGATCTCGCCGGTGACGGAACCACCACAGCGACGGTGTTGGCCGCCTCCATTTTGCGTGAGGGTGCAAAGCTAGTTGCGGCCGGATTGAACCCCATGGATCTAAAGCGAGGCATCGATCTTGCCGTGGCTGCTGTTGTCACCGACATTCAGGCGCGGGCGAAGAAGGTCAAAACTTCGGAAGAGATTGCTCAGGTCGGAACAATCGCCGCCAATGGCGATGCCACCGTTGGTGAGATGATTGCCAAGGCCATGAAGAAGGTCGGCAATGAGGGCGTCATCACCGTTGAAGAGGCAAAGACCGCCGACACCGAACTCGAAGTTGTCGAGGGGATGCAGTTCGATCGCGGTTATCTCTCGCCCTATTTTGTTACCAATGCAGAAAAGATGCGGGTCGAACTGGAGGACGCCTACATTCTCCTTCACGAAAAGAAGCTCGGCAATCTGCAGGCCTTGCTGCCGATCCTCGAAGCGGTGGTCCAGAGCGGCAAACCGCTTTTGACTATCTCCGAGGATGTTGAAGGCGAAGCTTTGGCGACCCTTGTCGTGAACAAGTTGCGCGGAGGTCTCAAAGTCGCAGCGGTCAAGGCTCCGGGGTTTGGTGATCGTCGCAAGGCGATGCTGGAGGACATTGCGATCCTTACCGGTGGTCAGCTGATCTCCGAAGATCTAGGCATCAAGCTTGAGAATGTCACGATCGACATGCTCGGACGGGCAAAACGCCTCCTCATCGACAAGGAAGCCACCACGATCGTCGAGGGTGCAGGCGACAAGGCCGCCATCGCAGCGCGGGTCCAGCAGATCAAAGCGCAGATCGAGGAAACCACTTCAGACTATGACAAGGAAAAGCTGCAGGAGCGACTGGCAAAACTTGCCGGTGGTGTTGCCGTGATCCGTGTGGGTGGTGCAACCGAAACCGAGGTCAAGGAAAAGAAGGACCGTATTGACGATGCGCTGAACGCTACGCGTGCTGCGGTGGAAGAGGGCGTTGTTCCAGGCGGCGGTGTCGCGCTGTTGCGTGCCAAGGCATCATTGGCTGCCCTTACCGGAGCAAATGCCGACGTGACCGCCGGTATTTCGATTGTGCTGCAAGCGCTTGAAGCTCCGATCCGACAGATAGCCGAAAATTCTGGTGTCGAAGGTTCGATCGTTGTCGGCAAACTTTTGGACAGCAAGAAACCCAATCAGGGGTTCAACGCGCAGACCGAACTTTATGTCGATATGATTGAGGCTGGCATCGTCGATCCGGCTAAAGTGGTCCGCACAGCCCTTCAGGATGCGGGCTCGATTGCCGGGCTTTTGATCACAGCGGAAGCCATGATCGCCGACATTTCACCATCGGCAGCACTCGGAATGAATGACGCAAGAAGTACCGGATACTAATCCCAGTTCCCGGTATCATGACATCGCGTCAAAGCTTTTGGCGCGATGTTTGCTCATTACATCGACATTGAATTCCTGGAAGCTCGGATAAAGCGGGTTAGACTAGTAGTCAGCCCGCTCGCCAGGTTCATGCTTGAGGGCTTCCAGAAGCCAGTTTTACTTCAAGATTTAGTCCACTGCCCCAGCAAAACGCTTCCCGCATGGGCTTCGATGTTCCTGCGGAGAACCTCTTTGCTAATGATGCGGTTTCATAGACGGAGTGGACAGTTTGGGACGCCTTAGATGACCCCATCTATTTGCCCGTGGTCGACTTGCGATCGATTTCAGAGGTTTTTCGGGTATCTTCGACCGCATCCGTTGCTGTTTGAAGCTGCTTGGGAT
>NZ_JBFUMG010000631.1:0-2427 GCF_054049495.1 Phyllobacterium sp. P5_D12
ATCTCTCCCCTTGCGGGAGAGAAAGCGATTTCAGCATCTTAGCCCTTGCTAAGTGCTAGAAATCGCAAGTGAGGGGATCTGTGCCAGCATGAAAACTTATCCCCGATCTTGGATTTTCTAAGGGTTAGCTGCGCTAACACCAAGAAAATCCTTTCTCCCCCGCAAGGGGGGAGATAAGGCAGTACAAACCGTAGCGATTATATGCTAGTGGCGCTCAACTTTGGACGGCCACCACAATTGCGCCGCCGTTCGCCCCAATGAGATGCCCGGTGGCTGCAGTTACGCGGTCTCTTCGCATAGAGAATCGTGATGGCTGTTAGAAAGCGTCTGGTTATCAATTTTACCGGTTATGAAGGGTTGCATCCTGACAAGGTGCGCGGCCGGTATTTAAACAGCTCTGCTGATTTCAGCCGGCTCTGGCACGCGGAGACGAAGACCGGACCGATGCTGGCCGAGGGGCCGAACATCGCTTCGATGCATATCGAAACCACCGGCGCAAACTGGCAGACCGAAACGGAATTCTGCCAATATGGTAGCGCCGATATTTTCGACGACTACGCTGCGAGAAACGTGGCAACGCGCTTTGCCACGGGGCTCATGGCATTCCTCGATATCATCTTGAGTGGTACGTTCTTTCGCTACCTTTGGACGAGTTGGCGGTTTTGCATCTTTTTCCTATGGCCGTTTGCTTTCGCCTGCTTCATTACGCTGGTGACAATCTGCCTTGGCCTGTTGCCACTGTTTGGTGGATTCAACGCACTACATCTGATCTGGACAATACCCCTGGCATTGCTGTTCGGCCGGCTGCTGGTCCGTTGGCCAGGCGACAAGGTGTTCTTCTCCTATTTGTTAGATGATTGGACCGCCGCATCCGACCGTATTCACCACCGCAATCCGAGACTGTTGCAACGCAGACGCGAGTTTGCGGAGCATCTCGTGCGTAAATTGCAAACGAGTGATGCCGATGAGGTTGTGATCGTTGCGCATAGCCTTGGGACGGTTCCTGCCGTGGAGGCCATAGCCGATGTCTGGCGCAGCAACCCGCAACTTCTAAAACAAAAGCCCGTGTCGCTGCTGGCCGCGGGCTCATGCCTGCTGATGATCGCCTTTCACCCGCGGGCGACGAGCTTGCGCGAAGACACAAGGGTCGTTCTCCAGGAAACGCCGGTGCTTTGGGCCGAGTTTCAGACCATCACCGATATCATTCATTTCTATAAGTCGGATCCCGCAGCTGCCCTTGGAATAACCCCGCTCGACCAGCCGATCATCCGCCAAGTCCGTTTCAAGAATATTCACAGTGCTACACGCTATGCACGTGCGAAGGCCAATTTCTTCAAAATGCACCTGTTGTTTCTGAAGGGCGCGCAAATCCGYAATCCTTACGATATGGGGATGTTCGTGCAGGGCCCGTTCGAATTCAGGGAGCTTGTGACGACCTATCGGGAAAGTGGTGCGCCGCTTGATGCAGCCGGCGGCCTTATTTGAACCTGTTCAGTCCATTTCCGGCGGGTGTTCCAGAACCGCGATAGTCAGCCAATTGGCCACGAGAGCAGGTTTGAGGGAGTTTTCGATCTCGAGCGTTACTTCATAATTGTTGAGAACACGGCCCGAAGGGCGGATATCGGCATCCACGAGCTTGAAGCGGGCACGTACGCGCTTGCCGGATTTTACCGGCGCCATGAAGCGCACTTTGTCGAAACCGTAGTTGATGCCCATGGTCGCGCCTTCAATCATCGGGAGCGCCTCATAGGCCAATGTCGACAGTAGCGAGATCGTCAGAAAGCCATGGGCGATAGTGCCGCCAAAGGGCGTTTCCGCGGCGCGTTCCGGATCGGTGTGAATGAACTGATGATCATCGGTTGCGTCAGCGAACAGATTGATCATCTCCTGGCTGACGACGCGCCACTCCGAGCAGCCGATCTCAGTTCCGATGGCCGCCGTCAGTTGCTTGAGCGTAACCGCTTCTTTCATAATCCCGTTTCCACACTTATTCTCGAAACTGTTCGATAGACCCTTGCGACCGTATTGTCATCCCTCAAGAATTTGAGACTAAGCGGTCCACTGCTTGATGTCGTCGCGCTCGCCGATCAGCGCAAGGCCGTGAGCAATCGACAGAAGTTCGCCGCCGCTCTCGATTCGATCGTGGTCGAACCGCTCGGTAAAAATGCGGCGGACCGCCGGAACGAAGGATGTACCTCCGGTCAGGAATATCTTGTCGATATGGGCAGGAGAGGTCTTCGTCTTTTCGAGCACATCATCAAGCGCGCCTTCGATACGTGCCAGATCGCTGGCGATCCAGCCTTCGAAGTCGGAGCGGCGGATAGTCTTGTGGCCGCCGCGCCCGAGAGGTGCAAAGTCGAACGCCGCTTCGTCTGCCGATGAAAGCGCTATCTTGGTGGCAGACACGGCCTGATAGAGCGGATACCC
>NZ_JBFUMG010000632.1:0-2424 GCF_054049495.1 Phyllobacterium sp. P5_D12
GTGGTGGAATCCGCAAGGCAAATTCCGTCCCTTGCACAAGTTCAATCCCACACGCCTCGCCTACATCAAGGAAAAGGTCTGCGCTCACTACGGCATCGATCCGAATGGCCCGGCACCCTTCGCGGGCTTGCGTATTCTTGATATCGGTTGCGGCGGCGGCCTTCTGTGCGAACCCATGGCGCGGCTTGGGGCGACAGTCGTTGGGGCTGATGCCGGCGAAACAAACATCGAAGTTGCGAAGATACACGCGGCGCAGAGCGGGCTCTCGATCGATTATCGCGCAACGACAGCCGAAGCTCTCGCCGATGCGGGAGAACAGTTCGACGTGGTCCTGAATATGGAAGTCGTCGAGCATGTTGCCGATGTCGAGCTCTACATGTCTGCCTGTTCGCAAATGGTCAAACCCGGCAGCATGACCTTTGTCGCCACCATCAACCGGACATTGAAGGCGCTCGGCCTTGCCATATTCGGTGCGGAGTATGTGCTTCGCTGGTTGCCGCGCGGAACGCACCAATATGAAAAGCTGGTCCGCCCGGAAGAACTGGAAACTGCCATGTCACGCGCTGGCCTGGAGGTCGTGGAAAAAGTCGGCGTCAGTTACAATCCGTTGGCGGACAGCTGGAACAGATCAAGCGATACCAGTGTGAACTACATGGTCCTGGCAACAAGGCCTAGCTGACCTTTGCCGCCATCTGTTGCTGGGCGTTCGTGGTCATCAACACGCCGACGGTGATGATCGCCGCACCGATCCAGGTTGCGAGCTGATAAACTTCACCCAGGAACAAAGTGCCCGCGAGCAATGCAACTGCCGCGCCGACATATCCGATCTGGCTGAGATAGACCGGTCCGCCAACGGCCTGGAGCCGGAAGTACAGCGCAAACATGCAAGCTGACGCCAGAACCTGGGCAAAGACCAGCCATGGCACAGCACCGAGTGGTTCAACGGGGAATGTGCCCGTCATAAAGAAAATGATCGGAACCAGCAGCACCGCAGTGGTCAAATGGCTGCCAGCTGCAAGCTCGGTCGGATCAGCACCTTTCGGCCAATCGATCGTGCGATAGACATTGCCGAGAGCAAGCAAGACCGGGATGAGCAAGCCAATGGCCACCCAGAGAGGTTCTGCCGGCTGGCCGACCTGCCCCCGGGTAAACCCCACGAGGACTGCCCCGGCAAAGCCGGTGAATATGCCGAGAAGTCCAAGGAGATTGGGGCTGCGCATCTTGAAAAGGATCGAGAGCAGCAGAGTAAACACTGGCGACAATGTGTACATGATCCCCGTAAACCCTGAGCCGAGATGCGGAATCGCCGAAAGTGTCATGAGGTTAGGAATGGCATAGGAGATCAGTGCGGCGATAAGATAGTACCGTAGCATATGCGCATCGATACGCGGACGCTTTCCCATGAGAAGGAAGGCTGCCAGAAGGACCGTCCCTGCGCCGATCGAGATAACGAACGCCCATAGAGATGGAGCGATGCCCGCGGCAAAAGCCAATTTGCCGAATGGAAGCGTCAACCCCAGAAAAGCGCCCGTCAACACGAGCAGCGCGGGAGCGGAATTCAGAAATGGCATGGAATTCATCCGGTTAGTCAGAATCGACTACCGCACCATAGACATCGCCATCAGCCTATCAAGATCAATTGTGGTCGTCGGGAAACACCGGCAGCGGCATCACATCGACACCGTCGTCCACGAGCGCTTCGACTTCGTCGCGCGTCGCCTCGCCATAAATGCCGCGCTGTTCTGCCTCGCCAAAGTGAATTTTGCGGGCTTCCTCGGCAAAATCACTGCCAACATAGTCGGAGTTTTCGCGAACCTTCTTGGCCATTTCACGTAGTTCACTTGCCATCTTGCTCATCGCGATGGCGATCTTTTCCTTTTGGCGGCCTGTTGCAACCGACGGCGTCATCAAGGCCTTGTCGACTTTGTGCGAACCGCAGACGGGGCAGGAAACGAGCTGCTTCTGCACTTGCGTGTCAAAATCGTCATTGCTGCGAAACCAGCCTTCGAACTCGTGGTCACCGTCGCAATGGAGGGAAAAATGAATCATGATGCGGCGTTGAACCTCGTCGCCTGTCCATCGTTTTCCACGACAACCCCGAATGGCCGGGCGTTCTTGAGGTTGGGTACCTGCGTTCGCGCTGCTGCACTCAGTGCCGGATCGATGTCCGCCACAATGACTGCGGGCTCCGCATGATCGGCCTCCGCCAAAACCTCGCCCCACGGCGCGACGATGATGGAATGACCATAGGTTTCCCGGCCATCCTCATGCAAACCGCCTTGAGCTGCCGAAATCATGAAGGCGCCATTCTCGATCGCACGCGCGCGCTGCAGCACATTCCAATGCGCTTCGCCGGTCTGCCGGGTGAAGGCGGCAGGTGCTGAAATCACCGATGCACCGGCCAATGCCTGGGCGCGGAACAAT
>NZ_JBFUMG010000633.1:0-2423 GCF_054049495.1 Phyllobacterium sp. P5_D12
TAGCCGCACAAAGCGCCGAAAGCGTCAGGAACCCTAGCTGCGGAGGACAGTCGATGACGACGACATCATAATCATCCGCCACCGTATCCAGCGCGGCCTGAACACGCGCGAAGAACAATTGCTGCTCGACACTCTGCGTGCCATGCTGCCGATCCGCCAGCATTTGCGGTGTCGTGTGTTCGAATTCCTGTAGTTCGAGATTACCAGGGATAAGATCGAGACCATCGAAATAGGTCTTGCAGATGATATCGCGCAGCAGCCTGCGTTCGCCATCATAACGAATTGCGCCATAGAGCGTATCATTTCCGGTGAGGTCGAGTTCCGGCTGGTAACCGAAAAGCGCCGACATCGATGCCTGTGGATCAAGATCAACAGCCAGCACCCGAAACCCGGCCATGGCGAGATGTTGCGCAAGATGTGCACTCGTCGTTGTCTTGCCGGAGCCGCCCTTGAAATTGGTAACCGCGATAACCTGCATATGCTCGTTGGCGCTGGGGTCGCGATGCGGAAGGTACGTTTTCGCCTTGGCACCGCCAGCCTCGGCAAGATGCCGGCGCAGCGCATTGATCTCGGCAAGCGTATAAAGCCGGCGACCGCCGCTTCCAGTTTCCGGCTGCGGCCCCTCACCTGCGATCGAAAGCTGCCGCAGATAACCGTCGGATACACCAATCAGCTTCGCAGCCTCGCCACTGGTGAACTTGCGCAACGTCTTCTGGGCAGTCGGCGGAAACAACCGGTTGCGCATCGCCTGCAACTGCGCTGATAGCATCTCGGCATCCGCCGCGATCGCGCGGTCAGCCGGCAAGGCGACAGACAGGGATGAAGCGCCTCGTAACTGGGMATCAACAGTCCGGTGTGTCTGTGCTGTATTCATTAAAGTCACGTGTTGATCCTGTACGCCCGTTAATAGACTGCTGACCGCGCTCTGGGATGATGCGCCGATTCGACAGAAAAACCAAAAGGGTAACGCTGGACAACAATTTAACGCCGCAGCTTAATACTAACACCGCAAAATCTGTGTAACGCCTATTTGGCCTGTTACCCTCAAAAACCGTAACCAAATTGAGGGAAGGACCGAGTCGCGTCAAGAACTTTATGGTTAACGCAATTTAACCCATTTATTKGGGCAACCACACTATTTTACCACTTCTTCTTTTTGCGTTTTTGGTCGGCCGGCTTGGGCTCGAACAGATCGCTATCGGGTGCATCCTTGGTATCCGATGCCTGCATTTCTGTTGATTTTGATGCGATGGATTTTGTCTCGGTCGGGGACTTCGAAGCGGTATCTTTCAATGCGAATTTGATCGCCATTACAAACTGCTTTCTGATGTGAAATTTGCGTGAACTACAGAATGTAAGTTCCTAGCATGAATGGCAGACAATTTGCGCATGAAATCGAGACGCTCTCGCCAAAAGTAGCAAGTTGTTAACCTTGGTTTTCTATTCAGATGAGCACCCTTTGGGTAATCTCACATCGTTCCGCTGCAGGCATCATGCGTATCCCCAGAACAAATTTTCCAGTAAAAGCAGATGAATATGAGTTTGAAAACAGCGGCGGTGGGGTGTTGGTCCACGTGCCAGTTCCACCGTCACCTCCGGTAGACCTTACCAACGCAAATTCAGGCACCCTTTATGAGAGCGTTACGGTCAAACGGCCGATCGCTCCTGCGACACCCAGGTCAGCGTCGGCGGCAACGCCGGTACCAGTACCGGCAGGCGGATTTGATGCAGGCGCATCGTTTGCGCCGATTTCGAAGCGTATGTTTTCACTATCCGAGAATGTCCGTTTCACCCGGACACCCGACAGCGAACTCTTGAAAAACAAGGGCCCGGCACCGACAGAAGTTACTATGGCACCGAAGGCGGATGCGAAACGTCCGGCTTCTGCAAAACCGGCAAGGAACGTGGAAGCAATCGTCGTACCCCCTCGCGTTCGAGACCCTCAGTCCGGAGGGTCTCTCCTCTTCGGTCCCGCGACAGTATCAGCGCAAGCTCTCGCTGTTGCCCTCCCGCCAAATACTGCGCCTGCCGAGGCCCACACGAACATCAAAACTCCGCCGCTCGAACGCTCGCCATTGGCTTATGTGTCGGACTATGCGTTCTTTGAATCGACCGACTTTATCGGAGGGATCGCATCAGTCGCAGCTGCTATCCCTGTCAAGCCAATGCCCAGATTCAGCCCCGACGAAATCACCGCTCGCTTCCGCGTGGTTGAGCCCTTTGCGACACTAAAACCGCCACTCATGTCGCCACCACTCGACGCAGTGCGCGTGGAGGTGAACCACCATGCGGCGCCGACGCCTGAACAGCAACTGGGGGAGAGCGATGCCGTCGATGCTGGCTTGAACGCAATTCCCGAACCTATTCTCACTGCCCCTCCCCAGCGCATCAGCCGGCCCCGAGAGATTGCACCTGTCCAAGCC
>NZ_JBFUMG010000634.1:0-2413 GCF_054049495.1 Phyllobacterium sp. P5_D12
GATAAGTGCCTCGTGGCCGATGCGATGCGGGGATTTTCCACGCTGTCGCTGATGTCGGATTAGCAATTACGTCGCATCGAGAGACTTCTTGCGCTTCCTGCGTGAAACGTTCATCGCTTTTCTCTCTTTGGCCATATCGCTGACTGCGGTACGAAGTGCGGGATGCTTCGACATGAAAACATTAAAATCCCGGCGTTCGAGGACCAGGAACTGACAAAAATCGACAGCGATGACATCCGCCGTCCTGCGCCCACCGCTCAAAAGTGCCATTTCGCCAAAGAAGGAACCGGCCTGGAGTCGAACCGGGTCGTCCTCCAGTTGAACCTCTMCCGCTCCCGATGAAATGAAATACATGCCGTCGCCGCGATCGCCGATGCGGATGACGCGTTCGCCTGGCGATGCCACCTTTGGCCGAAACAACAGGAGAAGCTCTTCCTGAGAATTTTCATCAACCTGGGCAAACATCGGGAAAGTCTCGATCAGCTGTTGCATTTCGAGCTGATGCTGCCTGTTTCTTTCATCGCTGATCTTCCGGATACGGTCCAGTTCGCGGCAAAGTGCGTCATGCTTGCTCTTTCCGTATTGTTCAAACAGAGATGGCCACTTTCGACGAACGGCTTTTTGTAGCCAGTCGCCACCGAGTAGAACGAGTGGATTGACGGTGATCGACAGGATGGCACCGGCAAGTATGAGATCCTGTCCCTCACGCGGCAAAAGGCCAAGCGAAACACCGAGACTAGCCAAAATGAAAGAAAACTCGCCGATCTGCGCCAGACCGGCAGCGACCGACAGGCCCATCGCGATCGGAAAGCGTAAGAGAACGACGATCAGAAACCCAATCACCGATTTACCAAAGATGATCAGCGCCAGCACGGCAGCAACCGCAAGCGGGTCGCGTATGATGACATAGGGGTCGAAAAGCATCCCGACCGAAACGAAAAACAGTACGGCGAACGCATTTTGCAGCGGCAGGGAGTCGGCCGCGGCACGATGGCTGAGATGCGACTCGCTCATGACGACGCCTGCGACAAACGCCCCGAGCGCAAAGGATACGCCGAAAATCTCCGCCGAGCCAAAGGCGATGCCGAGGGCAACAGCGAGAACGGAGAGCGTGAACAGTTCGGGTGAGCCGGTTCGGGCAACCAATGTGAGAATCCACGGAACGACCTTCGGCCCGAAATATATAGCCATCACCGTAAAAGCGCMGACCTTGAGCAGGGTTATGCCGATGGTCAATGTGATGGCAAGGCCACCAGCCTCTCCAGCTGCTACGTCCGCATTACCGCCCAAAACCCCCGAAAATGCTGGCAACAGCACCAAGGCGAGAACCATCGCCAGGTCCTCGACGATGAGCCAGCCGACCGTCACGCGGCCATTTACGGAGTCGACCTGATTGTGCTCTTCAAGCGCCTTGAGCAGGACCACGGTGCTGGCGACGGAAAGACTAAGGCCAAAGACAATCCCCGCACCAAGACCCCAGCCCCACAACGAACAAAGGCCTATGCCGAGTAGGGTAGCAAGCAGGATACGCCCCAGCGCTCCGGGGACAGCAACCCCTCGAACCGCCAACAGATCGGAGGCGGAAAAATGCAGGCCCACACCGAACATCAAAAGGATAACGCCCATTTCCGCGAGCTGCGAGGCAAGCCCGCTATCGGCGACGATGCCCGGTGTGTACGGCCCCATCATGATGCCGGCGACGAGATAGCCGACGAGCGGCGGCAAGCGCAGACGATCGGCCAGATAGCCGAAGACCGCGGCAAACACAAAGCCGATAGCAACCGTCGCTAAGAGTGAGACCTCTTGATGCACGTCTCTCTTTCCATGAATTTTGCAGGCTCTCGAAGCAGGATTTCACAAAAGGTCGATCCGCAGGAAATTGCAATAGATCGTTCGATTATGTTTGAACCCCCGCAGTTACAACTGGTCACACGTAAATTTCAATCCTGCGTAGCGAAAACCGGTCCGGATTCAAGGATTCTTGCGCAAGAATCAGATGTTCCTGTACGAAAATATAAGAGCTCCGCAGAAATGAGAACCTGCTACGCAAAATCAATTGCTCCGCCCTCTTCATCTCCGGAACCGCCCATACAATAATACCAGTTGGATTTCCAAAAAAATAATGCGAGGGTGAAAATCCAGCCCTTGGGAAGACCGCTGGCAAGGAGAAATCATGGAACGCCAGCAACTGTTAGCGGAGATCCGGTCACGAATCGATGCGTTCGAAACGGGAATTCCGCTGCACAAGAAATTGAAGATGGCGCTGCAGGATCTCATCATCAGCAATCGCATAAAACGAGGGTCTACTCTTCCAGGCGAGCGAGCCGTGGCGGAGGCTCTTTCGCTTTCGCGGGTGACCGTCAGGAAGGCCCTGGAACTTCTTATCCAGGATGGCCATCTGCGGCGGCGGCAT
>NZ_JBFUMG010000635.1:0-2406 GCF_054049495.1 Phyllobacterium sp. P5_D12
TGCCGAACGTGTATCCGGTCTCGACAGCATGGTTGCCGAATTTCCCGCGAAGCTTGTCTATCGCCGTTTCGGCAACCGCACGTTTAGTCGCCTGAATATCGACAAGGTCGAGCGGATCAGCGCGATCATTGTTGCCAAGGTCGCTGACGCCAATCCCGAGTAGACGAAATCGCGTGCCGTCGATTTCTTTTTCAAGCAGCGAAAAACCAGTGCGGAAAATCCGGTCGGCCAGTTGTGTCGGATCGGCCAACTGGCGGTTTCGGGTTCTGAGTTTGAAATCCCGGGACTTCAATTTAAGGACGACAGTCCTTCCAGCGATGTCCGCCGCTTTGAGGCGCCTCGAGACCTTTTCCGATAAAGACCGCAATATCGGCGTGAGCTCTTCAAGCGATGCGATATCTTCATTGAAGGTCGTTTCAGCGGATACGCTTTTGCTTTCACTGTCAGGTTCGACGCGGCGCGTATCAAGTCCCCGCGATAGACGGTAGAGGCGCTGCCCCATAGTACCATAGGCAGCCATCAAGGGGCCAAGTTCCATCGTCTGAAGTTGGCCTATGGTGCGAATGCCGTCGCGCTCCAGCGTCGCATTGAAAGCCTTGCCGACGCCCCATATCATGGTAACCGGTTTATCGGCTAGGAAAGCGGAGGCCTCTTGCTCTCCGATGATGGAAAAGCCGCGCGGCTTCTCGAAGTCCGAGGCGATCTTCGCCAGGAATTTGCAGTAGGAGATACCGACAGAAACGGAAAGCCCCATTTCTCGTTCTACCCGATTTGAAAAATGCGCCATCACACGGGAAGGTGGATCGTGATGCAGACGTTCTGTCCCTGACAGATCCAGAAAAGCTTCATCGATCGACAACGGCTCTACCAAAGGTGTCAGATCGCGCATCATCTGCCGAATTTCGCGACCAACCCGGGCATATTTTTCCATGTCGGGACTGATAACCACGGCGTGCGGGCAAGCCTCCAGAGCCTTGAACATCGGCATCGCCGACTTCACACCATGGATGCGGGCGACGTAGCAAGCTGTTGAAACGACGCCGCGTTTGCCGCCGCCAATGATAACGGGTTTATTGCGTAATTCAGGATTGTCGCGCTTTTCCACCGATGCATAGAAAGCATCGCAATCCACATGAGCGATGCTGAGGCGATAAAGCTCCGGATGGCGCAGGAGACGGGGGCTGCCGCACACATGGCAGCGTTTACCTTCCGATGTCTGAGCCGCCAGACAGTCACGGCAAAAACCAAATCTCGGATCGTTGGGGGTTGCCATTGGGGTCCGGAACATAAAAGGAACGAGCAGACCTTAGCGAAGGTGCCTTTACCTTGCAACGATCAGCCGAAGCCTATCAACCGTTCAATCGATATCTTGCCGGCCACCAGGAAGGAGCCGAAGTGCTTCCTGGAAGAGGGCAGGATCTGTGCCTGTTGCCTCGCAATAGCGTATTAGCGTCGGTTCGTGCCCAAGGTAGAATTGGAGAACACCCGCCAGAAAACCCGGTTCGCCGGCCGCCGTCCGAATCTGATCGGCGGTAATTCCGGTCAAAKCAAGGAACCGGGCAAGCAACTCACTGTCGTCGGCCAGGAATATCAAAGCATTGATGGCCAAGGTTTCCGCGTCGCCGAGATTGATCTGATTCCTCATTTACACCGCCTGTCCATGGTTTGCCGGGTCCTGCAACCCAGAATAGTACGTCTCACAGCCCTACATGCTGTTTCGTGTGCCCAAATTTCGCTGTAGCCGGTTGAATATGATCAAAAGAAGATGTTCAATAAATCCTTGGTTAAACATGATCAGCAGCATTTCGGGATTGGGCTGAAGAGTTACCTTTTCATCAATCATCACAGGCTATCAAATGCATCCATACAGTTGGGGCTGCAACCTGATCTTTGTCCCATAGTTCTTCACGGACGGCGCGCGTCTTTCAAGCATGATCAACAGGAAATTGCCGATGGTAAAGAAAGTGATGATCGTCGAGGATAATGAGCTTAATATGAAGCTCTTCCGCGATCTTATTGAAGCCAGCGGCTATGAAACCATCCGGACCCGCAATGGGCTGGAAGCGCTTGATCTGGCTCGCGAACATCGGCCAGATCTGATCCTTATGGATATTCAGCTGCCCGAGGTGTCGGGTTTGGAAGTCACGAAATGGTTGAAGGCGGACGACGAGCTGCATGTAATCCCGATCATTGCCGTTACTGCTTTTGCCATGAAGGGCGATGAGGAGCGTATCCGGCAAGGCGGTTGCGAGGCTTATATTTCAAAACCCATCTCGGTGCCGAAGTTCATCGAAACGATCAAATCTTATCTTGGCGACGCTTGACCGTCAGGGGAGTTAAATATGACGGCCCGCATACTAGTCGTTGACGATGTTCCCGCCAATGTGAAGTTGCTCGAAGCACGTC
>NZ_JBFUMG010000636.1:0-2399 GCF_054049495.1 Phyllobacterium sp. P5_D12
ATATTTGCGAGGCGCTGCTGCACGTTGCAATCTATGCGGGCGTTCCGGCGGCCAACCATGCGATTAAACTGGCAAAGCAGGTCTATAAAGACCTCGCTACGGCCGAAAAGACAGCCTGACGGGAGGCCCACAATGTCCAACAGGAAGCCGGAGACCGGCGCATTCTTTCAGCGGGACAGGCAGTGGCATCCGCCAGCCTATACGCCAGAGTACAAGACGAGTGTCGTGCGCTCGCCGCAGCGGGCATTGATTTCATTCGATAATACGCTATCGGAGATCACGGGGCCGGTGTTCGGCCATTCGATGCTGGGCGAGCTCGACGCCGATCTTATCTACAACTATGCGAAGCCCGGCGAGAGCGCGATCGGGCAGCGCATTATCGTTCATGGCAGAGTTGTGGACGAGCGCGGCAAGGGCGTTGCGGGTGCACTCCTGGAACTCTGGCAGGCCAATGCCGGCGGACGCTATCGGCACAAGCGCGAGGGATATCTTGCGGCGCTCGATCCCAATTTCGGCGGGTGCGGCCGGACCATCACCGACGACGATGGCTACTACCGTTTTCGCACGGTCAAGCCCGGGGCCTATCCCTGGCCGAACGGGGTGAATGACTGGCGCCCGGCGCATATCCACTTTTCGGTGTTCGGCCATGGTTTCGCGCAGAGGTTGATTACCCAGATGTATTTCGAGGGCGATCCGATGATCTGGAATTGCCCGATCGTCAAATCCATTCCGGACAAGGCAGCGATAGAACAGCTGATCGCGGCGCTCGATATGAACAACACCATTCCGATGGATGCACGCGCCTATAAATTCGACATCGTCTTACGTGGCCGCCGCTCGACCCTGTTCGAAAACCGCAGGGAGGGCAACTGATGGTGCAACAATTGGGTTACCTGAAGGAAACGCCGTCGCAGACAGCGGGACCATATGTCCACATCGGCTGCACGCCGAATTTCGCTGAGATTACAGGCGTTTACGAGAACGATCTTGGCATCTCCATGGTCAATGACAAGACGCTGGGCGAGCGAATTACTCTGCGTGGGCGGATTTTCGACGGCACCGGAACGCCGCTGCGTGACGCCTTGCTTGAGATCTGGCAGGCCGACAGCATGGGGCTCTACAACAGTCCATCGGAGTTGCGCGGCACCGCCGATCCCAATTTTACCGGGTGGGGACGCTGTCCGACGGACATGGAGACGGCCGAATATCGCTTCGAAACAGTGAAGCCGGGACAGGTTCCCTTCAAGGATGGGCGTATGATGGCGCCGCATGTCACGGTCTGGATCGTGGCGCGAGGGATCAACATAGGGTTGCAGACACGGATCTATTTTGAGGATGAGAAAGAGGCGAATGACAAGGACCCGGTCCTGCAACGCATCGAGCATCGCAATCGCGTCCCGACGCTGATCGCGAAACGCGATGGGTCGAGCTATGTCTTTGATATCTACCTGCAAGGCGACAAGGAAACCATCTTTTTCGATGTATAGGCGATGAGTATTTCTCCTTTCGATCATCCGTTTTTATCCGGTTTGATGGGCGATGAAGAAGCGGCGCAGTGGTTCTCTGTAGAGAGCGATATTGCGGCAATGCTTCAGTTCCAAATCGCTTTGGCCGAGGCGGAAGCTGCTGAAAATATTATAGAAAATGCGGCCGCCGCGGCGATCGAGAAGGCGTGCCAGGCTTTTTCACCCGACATGGYCGCGCTCAAATCGACGGTTAGATCGGATGGTGTCGTCATCCCGGAACTTATCCGGCAATTACGCGAGACTATCCCTCAGGCGCACCGCGCGTCACTGCATCTCGGAGCGACCAGCCAGGACGTCATCGACACGAGCCTAATGATCCGGCTGAAGCCGGTAGTAACACGGCTCGAAACCGGATTGTCCGATATCATCGCCGATCTGGATCAACTTGAAAAGACGTTTGGGAACAATGGCTTGATGGGGCACACCCGCATGCAGGCGGCCATCCCGATAACAGTCGGGGACCGTATCGAATCCTGGCGCGGGCCGCTGCTGCGTCACCGCAAGCGCCTCGATAAATTGAAGCTCGATTTCCCGGTGATTCAGTTCGGCGGAGCGGCAGGAACGCTGGAGAAACTGGGGGATAAAGGACCAGCGGTTCGCAAGCGAATGGCCACGTTACTCGGCCTTCACGATACGCCGCAATGGCACAGTCAGCGCGACATTATCGTTGAATTTGCTGACTTTTTATCGCTGATTTCCGGTTCGCTTGGTAAAATAGGCCAGGACATTGCGCTTCTCGCACAAGGCTCGACCGAGCTCAAATTGAGCGGTGGCGGCAAATCCTCGGCGATGCCTCACAAGCAAAATCCGGTCCTTGCTGAGCTTCTGGTTGCGCTCGCCCGTTACAACGCCACGCAGGTTTCCGGGATGCAC
>NZ_JBFUMG010000637.1:0-2386 GCF_054049495.1 Phyllobacterium sp. P5_D12
CCTTACGCTCGCGCAGACGTCGCAGACACTGATTGACCTTTTCTCGGGAAGCCGGAAGCGTTGCGGCCAGGTCATGTTGCGAGATGATCAGCTCCGGATTGTTCGGGCCATCCCTTTCATAGGTCGTGGAGAGCCGTAAAAGCATGCTGGCCAGCCTGGACTGCAAGCACGATCCTGCGTCTGCAATGATGCGGCGCTCGAGCTCAGCAACACGCGCCAGCGTCCGGGACAAAACTTTCGCCTGAAAACGAGGATCTCTGGCACATTGTTCACGCAACAAACGACCTTTGAAAAAGTGCAATTCGCAATCGGAACTGGCGCGATACTCAAAGTCTAGCATTTGGCCGCGACGCAACACCTCGAGCTCTCCGATGAGCCCATTTTTTGGAATGATTTCGACGATGAATTCCCTACCGTCGGACAACATTGTACTCGCGCTAACGAAGCCTCGCTGCACGCGAGCAAACAYATCAACCAAAACACCGGCACTAACGATAACCTGGCCACGACGGAAGCTTCGAACGCTCGAACGGCAGAAGGGGAATTCATCGTCCGATACCGCACTGGCGTTGGCCGTAATCGCTGCCCTGGCTACTCTGTAGTCTTGTGTTTGCGGAGTGGCGTCCATACGCTTAACTCCCATAAAACTGGTTATTCCTAGGTTGATGCTGTTGTGCATCCATTACTTAACGTCGTTCAAGAGAAGTAATTCTGTATACCGGATTGGAATATCGATAAATAAGTCACGGAACGGGATTGTCTCTGGCAGTAAATTTCACAGCCGCTTGGAGACTTTAMCCAATTTTCCGTGCCAGACGGAAAGGCGTACTCTGCACTCCGTCTATACCAGATGCCTGTAACACGGTAATCAGACCAAGGTCCGATTGCGGGGCGGCATCAGTCTTATGCCGGTATTTGGACGTATTAGCATGAGATCACCGAAGGGCGGGCCCGGCTGCCCTTCACTTGCTGTGCTGACACAGCCGGGCTCCCTCCAAGGACGATGTTCCTCCTCTGAAAGACGAGAGCACCTGAAGGCTCTTTTGGGTCTTGGCATCTCGCGCTTTGTTCAGGTGCACGACCCGATACAGGAGGCTTACGAGACGATTGCAGCACGCGCCGCGCAGCCTGTCAGCTGATCTGCGGGGCGACGGCGGCGATTATTCCAATTGACCAGATTGAAAGATCGATCTCTTAACCCCGAAGGGGGCGGCTCGGCTGGTATATACATTACACACCAGCGGTTTTAGGGCTTTTGACTATTCTGACTAGGCCTTTGGTCCGATTTCGCGCAACGAACTGCATGATACTCTTCCGACCCGACACGTCCCGGTCGGGGCGGCCCTTCAGGAAGGCCAACAGCCCGATCAGCTGAATTTACCATTCCAGCTGATCGGGTTTAATGTTATCGGAAACTATGGGCCACCTGCGATTGCCTGGAGTGAGGTATCAGATGGACAAACGTCTAGACCACAAACTGGACTGCAAAGCTTGCGGGACAATCTATCTCGATATCCCTGAAGACGTTCAGAGCCACACTCCGATTTATTGCAGCTCCTGCGGAGAGCTCCTTGGCCGCTGGGATGAGCTCGAACGTGATTTTAATCAGCAAGGCGGCGGCAACGGCGTGTTCGAAATGCGCGACGGCCAAATCATACGCAGGGAATGATCCCATGCGAAGAGATTTCGATGACGGTCCAGAACACGGTTCGGGTGACCTGCCCTACTATCTCTACGGCTTAGTATTTATTGTTGCGCTCGCCATCGCTCTCGCGATTGGGTGGTTCTTGTACGTAGACGATTTGGGAGCATACGTTCCCTGAACCTGGCACGGTGCCGATGGTTGCAATGGCACTAAGCACTTTGGGACCGGTAATTGAATGACTGCTTCATAACGGAACGACATTCGTCACGATCATAGCGATGGCAGCCAATGCCATGAACACCGTCGCGATCCAGCCAAGTATCTGAAGCGTCAAGCCAATGGTCTGTTTGCCCATGATACGAGGCTGGGTGGCCATCAGCATCATAATCACCATCACCGGAACAGCGACGACACCATTAATGACCGCGGTCCAATAGAGCGCCTGCATTGGATTGATCGGGGTAAAGTTGAGCCCGACACCGATGAGAGTGGCGAGGGCAATCGTTGCATAGAAAGCTTTGGCTTCCTTGGGTTTGCGGTTGAGACCTGTCGGCCATTTCAGGGTCTCCCCGACGCCATAGGCAGCAGAACCTCCAAGCACCGGCACTGCCAAAAGGCCCGTGCCGACAATACCCAAGGCAAAAAGGACTTGAGCGAAGGGACCGGCAATAGGCTTCAATGCCTCCGCGGCCTGCGCCGAACTTTCAATCTGGGTTATGCCGCTCTCATGCAGAGTTGCCG
>NZ_JBFUMG010000638.1:0-2383 GCF_054049495.1 Phyllobacterium sp. P5_D12
TCAATAACCTGTTTGGCCGCAAGGCGAATCTCCACATCGCTCAACTGCTTCGGCATGAAGTCGCGAATGATCTCGATTTCCGCACGTTCCTGCGCGGCGAGTTCCGAACGGTTGCCATCTTCGTAAAGCTTTGCCGACTCTTCGCGCTGCTTGATCATCTTGGCAAGAATGGAGCTTATCTCATCATTGGTTGCGGGTTCCTTGCCCGAACCCCGGTTGAGAATATCGCGATCCTTGATAGCGGACATGATCAGGCGCAGCGTCGGCACGCGGCGCTTGTCTTGTGCTTTAATGGCTGTGGTCAGTGCCGCTGCGATGGTATCGCGCATATCTAAAGCCTCCTGGTTCCGCGCACCCTAATGTTGACGGCGAACAAAGACAATGATCGCGAAAATACCGATGCCGGCATGATTCCGCGAAGAGTTCCTGTATCGCAATTGACGTTGAGCGCCGCTTTGTTTATGGACTGGGTCTTAGCCAGACATTTTGTTGTTGCTGCGGTGGGGAGCCAAGTCACCACCGCGTTCAGCCATGTCATATGGAACGTTGGACGGCGTTTTTCAACGCCGGCAACGCCGCAAGCCCACGCTCAGGAGTGCCGCATGACCACTAACACCACGACAGACGCCGGTACATCATCAAAGACCGCGGGCTGGACTGAATTCAAGCCAACGGCATTGCTGGTTCTGGCCGATGGCACCGTCGTCGAAGGCAAGGGGCTTGGCGCGACCGGCATCTGCGAAGCGGAAGTCTGCTTCAACACCGCGCTTACCGGCTACGAGGAAATTCTCACCGATCCGTCCTATGCAGGCCAGATCGTTACCTTCACCTTTCCGCATATAGGCAATGTCGGCACCAACAAGGAAGACATCGAAGATCTGACGCCGGCCAATCGTGCCGGTGCGGTTGGCGCAATCTTCAAAGCCGACATTACGGCGCCTTCGAGCTATCGCGCTGCCGACCATCTGGACCATTGGTTGAAAGCGCGCGGCGTTATTGCTCTGGCTGGCGTCGACACGCGTGCCCTGACGGTTCTCATCCGCGAGAAGGGTATGCCGAACGCTGTGATTGCCCATGACCCGGACGGCAAGTTCGATATCCCAGCGCTGAAAAAGCGCGCCGCAGCGTGGCATGGCCTGCTTGATCTCGACCTCGCTAAAGACGTTACCTCGGGGCAGAGTTCCGTTTGGACCGAGAAGCCATGGGTCTGGAACGAAGGCTTTGACGAGCAAACAGCGCCGGAATTCCACGTAGTCGCCATCGACTATGGCATCAAGCGCAATATCCTGCGGCTCATCGCCGGTCTTGGTGCAAAAGTCACTATTCTCCCGGCTTCGGCCACCGCCGAAGACGTTCTGGCCTATAAACCGGATGGCATCTTCCTCTCCAATGGACCAGGTGACCCGGCGGCGACTGGCAAATACGCGGTTCCTGCCATCAAGGAACTTATCAAGACCGACATTCCGGTCTTTGGCATCTGCCTCGGTCACCAGATGCTGGCGCTCGCACTTGGCGGCGATACCAAGAAGATGCACCAGGGCCATCACGGCGCCAACCACCCGGTGCGCGATGACACCACGGGCAAGGTCGAGATCGTTTCGATGAACCACGGCTTTGCCGTCGATGCAGAGTCCTTTCCGGATGGTGTCGAAGAAACCCATATCTCGTTGTTCGACGGCAGCAATTGCGGCCTGCGCGTTGTCGGCCGTCCGGTCTTTTCAGTGCAGCATCACCCCGAAGCATCGCCCGGCCCGCAGGACTCACATTATCTGTTCCGTCGGTTCTTCAATCTGATCCGTGAGAGCAAGGGCATGGAGACACTGCCCGAACGGGAACACGCCGCCTGATCAGGCAACGTCGTGGCCGGTACTTGCCTTTAATACCGCAAACCACTGCTGGCGATCGAGTTCGATATCCAGCGCAGATACCATCGCCGTCAGCCGTTCGACCTTGAGACTTCCAAGCACCGGAATCAGCCGCGCCGGATGGCGCAACAGCCATGCGATGGCTATCGCAGCTATGTCGGCTCCGCCGATCTCATCTGCAACCGCTTTCAAAGCCTCTCGCACGCGTCGTTCCTGCACCCCATCACCCGTGAACAGACTACCGCCACCCAGCGGAGACCAGATCATAGGCACATAACGCAGGCGTTGTGCGTGATCGAGACTGCCGTCCGAAAGCGGCATGGTATTCCGGACCGACATCTCGATCTGGTTGGTAACCAAGGGAAAGGGCAATCGGGAAGCGAGCAGATCGAACTGCGAAGGGGAAAAATTGGAGACGCCGACTGCTCTCACCTTTCCCGCCTTGACGATAGCCTCAAGCGCTGCCGCTGTTGCATCGGCATACATCAACGGATCGGGACGATGGATAAGCAATAGAT
>NZ_JBFUMG010000639.1:0-2374 GCF_054049495.1 Phyllobacterium sp. P5_D12
GCTTCCCGTAGTGGTCGTTATTGCCGTCCGCCTCAAGCGTAATTCGTCGCAATTACTCATGCCGCTGGTTTTCTCCGCGCATGCTGGCTCCATGCTTGCGCTGACCGGAACGCCGGTAAACGTGCTGGTTTCCGAGGCCGGGCTTGACGCGGGGTTCGGCGGCTTCGGCTTCTTCGAATTCGCGCTTGTGGGCGTGCCACTTTTGGCAGGAACCATGGCCATCATCGTGCTGTTCGGAAAACAGCTGCTTCCCGAGCGCAACGGCGCCACCATGCCAGCCGATTTTAGCCGCCACGCCAAAACCCTGGTCGAGCAATATGGGCTCGCCAGCGGAATCTACCGGTTGCGGGTCCGGGCAAACTCACCTTTTGTCGGCGTGCCATCATCTGAAGTCGATCTATCCGCGCATCCGGGGCTGCAGCTGGTCGCCATACAGGAGGGCGAAACGGCCGGGCCGCTGCGCAGGCCCCTGGTCGCTGAGGGAGACCATCTTCTGATACGCGGTGAAGGTGACGCGGCCGCTGCATTCGCGGCCCAGATGCATCTTGCGTTTCGGGATGAGAAGGCGGCCGGCCAAGGCGAGGACACGCTGTTCAATCGCAGCTCCGGGCTTGCTGAAGTCGTCATCCCGCCACGCTCGGGTCTTATCGGGGAAAAAGTTTTCCCCGGCATGGTCACCGAAAGTGGAGATCTGATCGTTCTGGCGGTGCAGCGCCCAGGTTTGGAAACCGCCGCCATCAAAGCCAAAGGCGCAGGTGGAATCGAGCTGCAAGCTGGTGACACCATGCTGTTGCAGGGAACCTGGAAAGCTCTTGACGTTCACCTCGACGATCCAGACGTTCTGGTCGTCAATTCACCCGAACTGGTACGTCGTCAGGCCGTTCCCATGGGCCCGGGCGCGCGCCAGGCCATCATCATCTTGGTTGCAATGGTCTTGCTACTTGCGACCGGCATTGTGCCGCCGGCGGTATCCGGACTGCTTGCTGCCGGTGCGATTGTCCTGTCAGGCATCATGAATGTGGAGCAGGCCTATCGTGCGATTGGCTGGACGACGGTCATCCTCGTGGGTGCGATGATGCCACTTTCCACCGCGATGGTGGAAACCGGAGCGGCAAAGCTGATGGCGGAACATCTTGTCAATCTCGTCGGCGATGCCGGACCGGTAGCGCTGCTTGCTGGCTTGTTCATCCTGACCGCGATCATGGGCCAGCTCATCAGCAACACGGCAACCGCTCTGATCGTCATCCCGATCGGTGTGGCGGCTGCAACTGCAATGGGCATTTCGCCCCGTCCCGTGCTCATGAGCACGGCGGTGGCGGCGGCAGCGGCGTTCCTGACACCGATTGCCACGCCGACGAACCTGATGGTGATGGGGCCGGGCGGCTACGCTTTCAGCGATTACTGGAAGCTCGGCTTGCCACTGCTGATCTGGTTTTTTGTGGTTTCTGTCTTCATCGTGCCCCTGATCTGGCGTTTCTGATAACAGGTTTTGACGGTGGGCGATGGCGACCGGCTGGTCGTTGAAATCGAAGGCGTAGGCAAAATCTAAAATGTCGCCCGATAGTAATAGCGGCGAGGAGGGCAGGCGGCTGGTAGCAGTCTTCCAGGAATGATTAACCGGTCGCTCCATCGGGAAGCCGGGAATTCAAATAATCCAGTTCCACCTTGATTTTGTAGGGCAATCGGCGTCCGTGAGGAATAAGCGCTGTGATTTCGCGTTTTGGTACCCGGTAGTCCTGAAGAATCTCGGTGACATCACCGCCGAAAAGTTCTCGGGCAATGCAATACTCGGGTAAGATTGCAACCCCCAAACCACTTCTCACACCCGCGCTGTATACCCGCATTCGAGATCAATCAAAGGACCTGCCGGTAGGGGGGAGCTCAACCCCAGGCCGCTTTGACAGAACCGAGTCAACAAGGCCCCATTCCTTGGCTTCCTCCGCGGTCATGAAGTGATCTCGATCCAACGTCTTTTCCACATCCTCGAACGAGCGCCCGCAATGCTGCGCGTAGAGGCTGATCATTCGGTGCTTGGTTTGGCGCATTTCTTCCGCATGGATGAAAATGTCCGAGGCCTGTCCCTGGAATCCGCCGAGTGGCTGGTGCACATGAAGACTTGAATTGGCCAATGCAGTGCGGTGACCGGGTTCACCCGCCATCAGGAGGAAAGAACCCATGGACCGTGCAGTTCCCATGCATAACGCTGCGACGGGGCATGTGATGAACTGCATCGTGTCGTAGATCGCCAGACCACTGGTGATGACCCCACCGGGCGAGTTTATGTACATTGAAACCGGCTTCGTGGGGCTTTCCGATTCCAGAAACAGCAATTGCGCGCAGATGAGCGCTGCCATTCCATCCTCGACCTCACCAT
>NZ_JBFUMG010000640.1:0-2363 GCF_054049495.1 Phyllobacterium sp. P5_D12
CATCTGTATCGCCAGAGAACCTCCTGTATTGAGGAAACCCATCAGCCGTGGGAACAGCCGGTCGTGGTCCGGAAGCCACTGCATGACGGCATTGGCGTAGAGAAGGTCGGCATTCCTTTGCGGCTGCCACACATCAATGTCGGCAACCGCGAATTCGCAGCCCGGCAGTCGCTCCTTTGCCTTGGCGGTCATATCCGCAGAAGAATCGATCCCAAGGACTTCAGCATGTGGATACCGCTTTGCAATCAGTGCGGTGGAATTGCCCGGGCCGCAGCCGAGGTCCACCGCAAATTTCAAATTCTGATTGGGAACGGCGGATAGCAGGTCATTTGCCGGGCGGGTGCGCTCGTCCTCGAATTTCAGATACTGGCTAGGCGACCAATCCGCTTTTCTCATATGCGACTCAAGCTCCCTGTCACTCGCCAAGGCTTAGCATGGCTACCACGGCAACAAAGCTGAAATATTGCACCGCTTTAGTTGAGGACAGATCGGCTATTGAATTCGTCGCATAATGTCGGACGCTATCGTCTTGACGATATTCTCAGGCGTGAGGATGCTGGCTTTGCTTTCCTGGACCTCCGTTTCGGGAGGTTGAGCAGTAAAATCTGTGGGATTGGCTTCATTGGGGAAAAACGCTGGACCGACGGTCCTCACATTTTCATGGGACGCCTCGTCTTCATCAATGTCTCCCTGAGCAGGTTCTTCCGACAAGGTATCAACGTCGGGCTCTCCCACCGCTTGCAACGCTGATGCGGCAGGCTTGGATTGGGAAACGGGCGTCTCCGGTGCGGCGGCGACCATATCGGCTTGAGCATGGCACGTGCAACCCGGCACGGCTTTGACACCCGCCGTGCGGTAATTGAATGCGTTGGGAAGTTCGCTATAGGGCTTCTTGTCGGTGACGGATATCATTGCATCCGATTCCTGTTCGGGCACCGCGTGATAGTACAATCTCGCGTTCCCGGCCGGACACATCGCACTACAGGCATTTTGATCACGCGCAAAATATTTGGGCTTGGTCGAGAACGAGATCGGGAAATAGTATCCATCGCATGTCCGCACACAAATGGTTCGATAGCCGTTTTTGACGACGCCGTTAACGCTTGGCTCCGTCCCCTCATAGGTCGCGGCAAGCGTCTCCGGCGCCGCAGACACCCTGCGATGCGCTTCGCGTTCATCCAGTTGCCGTTTGACCATCATTCTGGAGGCTGGCTTTTCCTCGTCAGCTCGCGTGCCAAACAGGACTTCCAGCAGGGATTTGCGCTGGACATTGGATGAATCGTTGTTTCTGCCAATCGATGCCAGGTTGTCATTGCAGCCTCTGGCTTTTATTGAGGCAAGAATCTGCTGGCGTGAAGGCTGCGACGAACCAGACCTGTCGCTTGCATTTTGCAGCTTTGCGAGTTTGGCGGACATCGCGTCAATGGTTTGAGCATAACGCTTGCAGAGTGCAGTATCCCCACGGGAAAACAGGAAGCCTCCACAGCCTGCGTTGCTTGCCTTCGCCCGCATTTGTTGGAGCTGCAGAGCTTGTCGCTGCACCAGAGGACTGTTCTTCTGTGAAACACTTCTGCCGCTTGAGGCGGCCACCAATTGCCGCTGCAAGGTTGCACATGCCGCAGGGGCGGCGTGGGCGGTTTTGAGGGATGTCGGAACAAGCGCCGATATCAACCCGATCACAACTAAAAGTTGAAAGAAAGGAAACAGCCGCGTTGCCATCTGCAGCTCCTGAGATGCCGCCAACTTTGAAGAAAGCTCGATCGCGTTAAATGTCGGAAAAAACGAATGCTTGGCGGAGTTGCCAGATCGTAATAATCCCGAATTTGGCGAAGCTTCCTATTTGAGAATAACTCATTCTTGCATCCAACGTAATCCCAATTATTTATTTATCGTATTAATATTAATGACGATTTTGTGAAGTACGGAAATTTCTTACGCCAGTAACTTGTCTAACCGTCAACCACTCTCTCAGAATTCATTCGTCAAGTTCTACTCTCTGAGACCCGTGAAATCGGACTCCATTGCGTAATAGATAGCTGACTATGATTCACGCGCACTCCTTGCATTTCGGATATAACGAGAAATTCTCGGAGAATTCATTTGAGACATACGGCAACCTTTACCATTATCTGAGAAGCCTCTCGACAACACTTCGGGAATCGCATTTGTTGCCGCTACTATTGGTTGAGGGTGAGTGACGCAAAACGGGGAGGTGACCCAATGTCTAACAAGCTGTTATCATCCATTTTAATTAGTATCGGGTTGTTTGCGTGGCCAGCTTCGGCCTTGGCCGACGTTGGTTATACAACCGGAAATGTCAATCTGCGCACCGGACCAGGAACCAGTTACGCTCGCGTCGGGAC
>NZ_JBFUMG010000641.1:0-2355 GCF_054049495.1 Phyllobacterium sp. P5_D12
GCCTTACCGTCCGCGGACTGGGCTTCGTACCATCGCTTTTTCTGACGGGACTGGTCGCGGCTTTTGCAAGTACGAAGATGCGACCCGGAATGGCGCTCCTGTTGGTTGGCGCACTGACATTGTTTTCTGTAATCGTGTTCAGTTATGCGCTCGGCCTGCCCTTCCGGCGTTTTGGCCCCTGGCTTGGGCAGTGAGGCCGCGAAATGGATCTTCTTAACAATCTCGTTCTCGGATTTGCTACTGCAGCTTCGCCCTACAACCTTTTGTTCTGCTTCATCGGTGTCATCCTCGGTACGCTTATCGGCGTGCTTCCCGGTATCGGTGCGACTGCGACAATCGCGATGCTTTTGCCTATCACCTTTCAGCTCGAACCAGTCTCGTCACTCATCATGCTGGCGGGCATCTACTATGGGGCACAGTATGGCGGCTCAACTACCGCCATCCTGATCAACATGCCTGGCGAATCCTCGTCGGCAGTCACTGCCATCGATGGATACCAGATGGCGCGAAAGGGCCGCGCAGGGGCTGCACTTTCAATTGCGGCTATAGGTTCGTTCTTTGCCGGAACGGTGTCGACCATTCTGGTCGCTGTGTTTGCTCCACCATTGACAGCGGTCGCTTTGAGATTCGGGTCGCCGGAATATTTCTCGCTGATGATCGTCGGCCTCGTTTCGTCCGTCGCTCTCGCCCATGGTTCCGTCGTCAAAGCACTCGGCATGGTGGTTCTTGGCCTGCTACTCGGGCTCGTTGGGACAGACATTTATACCGGTACGCCACGATTCAATCTCGGAATTCTCGAATTGTCTGATGGGTTGAATTTCGTTGCGCTTGCAGTCGGCGTATTCGGCATCGCCGAAATTTTGCGTAATCTTGAAAACGAGCACGACCGCGATGTGATGATAAAGAAGGTCACCAATCTCTGGCCCACGCGACAGGATTGGAAGGAAATGACCGCACCGATCTTGCGCGGGACAGTAATTGGCTCCGCCCTCGGCATTTTGCCCGGTGGCGGAGCAATTCTTGCGTCCTTCGCATCCTATACGGTCGAAAAACGGATCTCGAAGACGCCAGGCGAATTTGGCAAAGGTGCCGTCGCCGGGGTGGCTGGCCCTGAATCAGCCAACAACGCCGGCGCACAGACATCGTTTATCCCGATGTTGACGCTCGGCATACCGGCCAATCCGGTCATGGCCTTGATGATCGGCGCCATGATCATTCAAGGTATCGTTCCTGGTCCCAACGTGGCCACCGAACAACCAGCCTTGTTCTGGGGGATCATTGCCTCCATGTGGATCGGAAATCTCATGTTGATTCTGCTTAACCTGCCGCTGATCGGGCTTTGGGTTAAGCTGTTGACGATCCCCTACTACATGTTATTTCCGGCCATCATCGCCTTCTGTTCAATCGGCGTTTACAGCGTCAATTCCAATGTGTTCGATTTATATGCTGTCGCCTTCTTTGGCCTCATCGGTTACGGGCTGGCAAAACTCCGCTGCGAGCCGGCACCCCTGCTGCTCGGCTTTGTGCTTGGACCGCTTCTGGAGGAGCATCTTCGCCGGGCCATGATCATGTCGCGCGGCGATCCCATGACCTTCCTCAATCGCCCTATCAGTCTTGGGCTCTTGTTACTCGCAGCAGCCGTTCTCGTGGTCGTGCTGCTGCCAAGCATCCGCAAGAAGCGCGATGAGGTTTTTGTCGAAGACTAGACCACCGGGCTCCAAGCGGTTCTCACTTTGCTGGAACGATGAAATAGCTTACCCGCGCTGACTGATCGGGATAATATTTATACGTGAGATCCACCTGTTTGACGTCTGCTGGCGGCGCGGCGACACCGGCGCCGTTCAGCAAACTTAGCACGGCCGGATTCATCCCATCGCCGAACCAGACAAAAAGTGCCGGGAAGCGGATACGTGACACTGCATTCGGCATTTCCAGGTGCACCGGAATGATTGAACTGTCGAAAAGACGCAGATTTCCCGGTAATTGCGGACCATTTGACACAACGGTCTGGTAAGTGCCCGCGGCGCGCGTCACGGCGAAAAGCTTCGCGTAGTCCAGCTGGCCAATAGAAGGCGCCTTATCGTCACGAGCATACAGAATATTGACCGCCAATCCTGGAATTACGATAAGGCCGCAGATCGCACCGACAATAGCGAAGCGTTTCAACGGCAAGTCGGTTCGGATATAGCGCCCCAAAAGCATTGCCAGATAAAGCGGGCTCAAGAACAGAACCGGCTGGAGCCAGCGATCTTTCACCTCGGCAGCCCCGCTGATGAGGACTCCAACAAAAACAGCCGCCAGTGCAAACAGCAAGGTTCGGCCTACGAATTTCTCCGCGTCGTTCCAGGGACGGGG
>NZ_JBFUMG010000642.1:0-2354 GCF_054049495.1 Phyllobacterium sp. P5_D12
ACCTTGGCGAGGTTTGCCGACGGCGGTGTTCCGGCAACAACGCCAATTTTCTTGTCCGCCAATTTGCCGTCCTCGATCGTATCCACACCATCGAGGCCGCTGTCTTTCTTGTAGATCATCACATAGGTCGAGCGGTAATAGGCATTGGTATTCTGGACGAGTTCGTCGCCTTGCGCGTATCCCATGATAATGTCGCAGCGATTGGCTCGGAGCGTGCTGCGGACGAACCCTGTTGCCATCGGGAACCATGTATAGGCTACCGATTTACGCCCGGTCTTTGCGGCCACGAGTTCAGCCAGCTTGTTTTCGAATCCCTTGCCGCTCTCGTCGGAGAACGGCATATTGGACGGATCAGAACAAACACGCAGGACGTCAGGATCGACCAGTTCGCCCGAGGCTCCGATACCTGCACCTTGTGCAAAGGCACCGGACGGCACGGCAAGTGCCGCCGCCACTACGCCACCGGCTATCCATTTCATCAGTGGTCGTGCAATTCGCATCATTTATCCACCCATACAGGAGTCTTCTGCCTCTGTGGCTGCAGGTGGCTTGTCCTCATGCTTCGCGGGCCGCCCTCGCGGCAGATCACCCACGGCGCGCGCGCGCAGATAGACATAGAGGTCGTCCATGTAGCAGTAGACGTTCTTGTTATTGCCAAAAGCCGGCATCACCTTGTCATTACCATTTTTGAGGTTTTTGCGGCCCTCGGCAACTGTCGACAAGAAGTCGGCATAGCTCATTGTCTTCAGCGAATCTGCCAAGGCCGGAGCGAAGGAAGAACCTGCACCATCAGCGCCGTGACAGACGAAACAATCTGAATTGAACCGGCGAAAGCCGCTATAGGTGTACCAGTCAACCGTACCGTCGGCCTGTATCTTGAATGTTGGAGTTCCATCCTTATCGGCATATTTGCCGTTTTCGTCGGAGGCAACAGCTGCTGCGGCTTTGTCATCGGCGTAGGCGCTGCCGAGGCCCGCTACAAGCGCAAGACCGGCAGTGACGGCAAGCAATGTTATTCGAATAGGCATACAAGAACCTCGCATTCAACTCGTCAACTCGGGTCAGCACCTTGCGGCGCCGCCTGGACGGTTGTTTGAATCGTCAATCTGGGTCAGGTGACACGGGGGGCCCGGCCTGGTTGAAACCGGGCGCCCATTATTCAAAGCCTGCATCCGCGGGCTCACTGTGTCAGCTTCGTTCCCGATTACTCAGGAACAGCGAAAACGGTCAACTGACCGCCCAAGGCCGTGTAGTCGGAAAGAGCGGCATAACCGCCCACCGCGCCAAGGCCTTCATTCGGCTTCGTCAAGCCGGCGGCAAGACCGATACCAGCCCATCCGCCAACACCGGACAGAACGGCAACATATTGTTTGCCCTTATGTTCGTACGTGGTGACGTTACCGATGATGCCGGACGGTGTCTTGAACTTGTAAAGTTCCTTGCCGTCCTTATCGACCRCCTTCAGATAGCCCTCGAGCGTTCCGTAGAAGACGACGTCGCCATCCGTTGCCAAAGCGCCTGACCAGACCGAGAACTGTTCGGGTTTGGACCAGACGATCTCACCCTTCGCCGCATCCCATGCGATGAAGTTACCCATGCCGCCATGGCTGTTCGGAGCTGGATACATGGACAGTGTCGCGCCGACATAAGGCTGACCGGCAGTGTAACTGACCTTGTAGGGCTCGTAATCCATGCAGACATGGTTTGTCGGAACGTAGAAAAGCTTGGTCTTTGGCGAATAGGCTGCCGGCTGTTGATCTTTCGTACCAAGAGCCGCCGGGCAGATGCCCTGCGCATTGACGTCCTCTTTTGCCGTTGAGTACTTCGCTACGAGCTTCGGACGGCCATAGGTCTTGCTGTCCTTGTCCATATCGATTTCGGACGCCCAGTTCACTGCCGGGTCGTATTTCTTTGCGACCAGGAGTTCGCCGGTTGCACGATCCATCGTATAGGCAAAACCGTTGCGATCGAAGTGCACGAGGACATCACGCGGCTTGCCACCGACTTCGATGCCATCCGCCAGGATCATTTCATTGATACCATCATAATCCCACTCGTCATGCGGGGTCATCTGGTAGAGCCATTTCGCCATGCCTGTATCGGCATCGCGTGCCATGATGGTCATGGACCATTTGTTGTCACCCGGGCGCTGACTTGGGTTCCAGGTGGATGGATTGCCGGTACCGTAATAGATCAGGTTCAGCTTGGGATCGTACGAATACCAACCCCAGGTCGTTCCACCACCGACTTTCCACTGATCACCTTCCCAGGTCTTGGTGCTAGAGTCTGCTCCAATAGGCTTGCCAAGCTCCATAGTCTTTTCCGGATCGACCAAAGTCTCCTTGTCGGAACCC
>NZ_JBFUMG010000643.1:0-2352 GCF_054049495.1 Phyllobacterium sp. P5_D12
GCGTTACTTCACCAAGATCCTGCAGACGACAGAAGCGGGAATGATGATTCGCTCCCTGTTCGTATCCTTGCAGGAACTGAATAAGGGCGCCCGCCGTCCAGCTGATGTCAAACCGACGAAATTCAAAAAAATCGGTGTTATCGGTGCGGGCTTCATGGGAGCGGGCATTGCCTACGTTACTGCCAAAGCCGGCATCCCGGTGGTGCTCCTCGACCAAAGCCTCGAGGCTGCGGAAAAGGGCAAGGCGCATTCCGTCGAGCTGGCTACCAAGGAAATGCAGAAGGGCAAGGCCACTGCAGAAGAAAAGGAAAAGCTTCTCGGCCTGATCACACCATCTGCAGATTATGCCGATCTCGAAGGTGCAGATCTCGTCATCGAAGCGGTGTTCGAAGATCGTGAAGTCAAGCGGATCGCTACTGAAAAGGCGGAAGCCATGTTGAAGCCCGCCGCGATTTTCGCATCAAACACATCGACACTACCCATTACTGGCCTTGCCAAGGTCTCGCAACGTCCTAAGAATTTCGTCGGAATCCATTTTTTCTCGCCCGTCGACAAGATGCTGCTGGTGGAAGTCATTCTTGGCAAGAAAACATCGGACAAGGCGCTTGCAGTTGCGCTTGACTACGTACGCGCAATCAAGAAGACGCCGATTGTGGTCAATGACACACGCGGCTTTTACGTCAATCGCTGTGTTCTGCGCTACATGTCGGAAGCTTACAACATGCTCATCGAAGGTGTTCCGCCCGCGATGATCGAGAATGTCGCACGAATGGCAGGCATGCCGGTCGGTCCGTTGGCGCTCAATGACGAGACTGCGATTGACCTGTCGCAGAAGATACTGCAGGCCATATTAGCTGATCTTGGGCCAAAGGCTGTTGATCCGCGGCATGTTGAGCTCGTGAACACACTGGTCGATAAGTATGATCGCCGTGGCCGCAAGAACGGCAAGGGCTTCTACGATTATCCGGCGAAGCCGGCGAAAAAGCATTTGTGGCCCGAGTTGAAGACGCTTTATCCGCAACAGGACCCGGACAAGATCGACGTCGAGGTACTGAAGCAGCGCTTCCTGTTCACGATCGCGCTGGAAGCTGCACGCGTCATGGAGGAAGGCATTGTCACTGACCCGCGTGAAGCGGATGTGGGGTCGATCCTTGCCTTCGGCTTTGCACCCTATACTGGCGGAACCCTTTCCTACATCGATGGGATGGGCGCGGCGAAGTTCGTCGAAATCGCCAAGGGCCTGCAGCGGAAGTATGGCGCACAGTTCAAGGCGCCGAAGCTTTTGCTCGACATGGCTGAGAAAGGCGAAACCTTCTACGACCGTTTCAATCCGTACTCCGCAGAGGACAAAAAACAGGCTGCTTGATAGGGTGAGTGGAGAGAAATAGGTTCTTTGCGCGTGGTTCAACAAGTTCATTTAAAGCGTGCTTGCCGACCTCGCTATGATGTCGGTAATTGACGATTGTCTATTGATAACTGTTGGACCACGCATAAAAACTATGAAAAATAAGAAAATTTTCCGTAATTCTCCTCGACTTTTGCCAAAGTCCTATGTAAAACGGTACTGAAGGTATTTTTTCCTTTATTGGATATCATCATGTTTTCACATGACCGCATATGGGCGGCCATAGATGCGCTGGCAGAACGCCACTCGCTTTCCGTATCGGGATTGGCGAAGCGTGCGGGGCTTGATCCAACAACCTTCAACAAATCCAAGCGCTACGCTGTTGACGGGCGCGCACGGTGGCCGTCAACTGAATCGCTCGCCAAGATCATGGAAGCTACCGGCGCTTCTCTGGACGAATTCATGACGCTCGTTCTGGGCAGGGCCAGCGGCGGGAATGGCGGCGCGACACGTGCTGTACCGCTGCTTGGCTTCGCGCAGGCCGGTGCTGGAGGCTTTTTCGATGATGGCGGCTTTCCTGTGGGTCAAGGCTGGGATGTCGTCGAGTTTCCGGTAGGGCCTGCCGACTCGGTTTATGCGCTTGAAGTGTCGGGCGATTCCATGCTGCCGCTCTATCGCGATGGCGATACGATCATCGTTGCGCCCGGGGGAGCAGTGCGACGGGGTGACCGTGTGGTGGTGCGTACAAAGGACGGGGAAGTCATGGCCAAGATACTTGCACGGCAGACGCCGCGGACGATCGAGTTGCAATCGATGAACCCCGAGCATCCCAATCGCACCTTCGATGCGGTCCATATCGATTGGATCGCGCGGATCCTGTGGGCCAGCCAATAGGAACGCATTTTACATGCGCCAGCTACCGCTTTATGTCCTGACCGTTCTGGTGGTTTTGGGGCTGATCTACGCTTTCGTCGCACCCTTTAACGGGGGCATCGATACGCCTAGTC
>NZ_JBFUMG010000644.1:0-2346 GCF_054049495.1 Phyllobacterium sp. P5_D12
GTATTTCTGCTTTTGAACATGGGCAGCCGCATTCATGCTGGAAGATGCAGGAAGCAGCACGTGTTAACTTGACCCCTCAACGCATTCTTAAACAATGGCGGACACATGACTAGAGAGACCGGTATTCATAACGCGACGATCGCGCTCGGCACCTCAGGCTTGAAGGATGTTTCGGCGGTCTATTATAATCTGGGAGCCGCGGAACTCTACGAGGAGACCTTGCGCAGAGGCGAAGCAGAGCTGACAGCGCAAGGTGCGCTTGTTGCTCGTACTGGCCAGCATACAGGGCGCTCGCCAAAGGACAAATTCGTCGTGCGCGACGCGTCAACCGACGCTCATGTCTGGTGGGACAATAACGCGCCGATGTCACCTGAGGCATTTGAGGTGCTCTATGCAGATTTTATTGAGCAGGCAAAGGGCAAGGAACTGTTTGTCCAGGATCTCATCGGTGGCGCCGACGAAGAATACAGACTGAACACGCGCGTCATCACTGAATTTGCCTGGCATTCACTGTTCATCCGCAATTTGCTGATTCGCCCGGATCGTACCGCCCTGCCTGATTTCGTGCCACAGATGACAATCATCGATCTTCCGTCCTTCCGCGCCGATCCCGCAAAGCATGGCACGCGCTCGGAGACAGTAATCGCCGTCGATCTCAATCGCATGATCGTGCTGATTGGAGGCTCGGCCTACGCCGGCGAAATGAAAAAGTCCGTTTTCACGGCGCTCAACTATATCCTGCCGGCCAAAGGCGTCATGCCGATGCATTGCTCGGCCAATGAGGGCCCGGACGGCGATACTGCCGTCTTTTTCGGTCTCTCGGGTACGGGCAAGACCACCCTCTCGGCTGATCCTACACGTACACTGATCGGCGATGACGAACATGGCTGGGGCCAGCACGGTGTCTTCAATTTCGAGGGTGGTTGCTACGCCAAGACCATTCGCCTTTCCGCCGAGGCGGAACCGGAAATTTACGCGACGACCCAGCGTTTCGGCACTGTGCTTGAAAATGTCGTTCTCGACGAAAACCGGGAGCCGGACTTCAACGATGGTTCGCTGACGGAAAATACGCGCTGTGCGTATCCCCTCGACTTCATCCCGAATGCATCGAAGACCGGCAAGGCAAGCCATCCGAAGAACATCATCATGTTGACCGCGGATGCCTTCGGCGTCATGCCGCCCATCGCCAAACTTACCCCGGCGCAGGCAATGTATCACTTCCTCTCCGGCTACACCGCCAAAGTCGCCGGTACGGAACGCGGCGTGACCGAACCCGAGGCAACGTTCTCGACGTGTTTCGGTTCGCCCTTCATGCCGCGTCATCCGTCGGAATATGGCAATCTCTTGCGGCAGCTGATTGCCGATCACAACGTCGATTGCTGGCTGGTAAACACAGGCTGGACCGGTGGTGCTCATGGCATAGGCAAGCGCATGCCCATCAAGGTAACGCGGGCGCTGCTTGCGGCGGCGCTCGACGGTTCGCTGAAGAACGCGCAGTTCCGGACAGACCCGAATTTCGGTTTTGCAGTGCCTGTTTCTGTGCCGGGCGTGGATGATGCAGTCCTCGATCCTCGCTCGACCTGGGCGGACAAGCCCGGCTATGATGCCCAGGCAACGAAGCTGGTTGATATGTTTATTCGCAACTTCGGCAAGTTCGAAGGCCACGTTGACGGTGACGTCAGGGCGGCAGCTCCGCATACGCCGGTCGCGGCGGAATAATCGCCTGTCTTTTGCAAATTCAAAACCCCGCTGGTGTCCAGCGGGGTTTTCTTGCATTTTTGCGGCACAGAGCGGTGCTTTCCGCGAATCAAAGATTAGGCTACCAATCCTTTTATGGAAGAGAGCCGCAGCCGCATCAGAATAAGCAATAGAATCTGGATCGACGAGGACGATCTGGAGGAAAGCTTCATTCGCTCCGCTGGTCCCGGCGGACAAAATGTCAACAAAGTTTCGACGGCTGTCCAACTGCGATTCTTGGCGGCGCGCGCCGATTTGCCAGACGATGTTTTTGCTCGCCTCATCAAACTTGCGGGCCAAAGAGCGACCAAAGACGGCGATGTGCTTATCGAGGCCAACCGTTTTCGCACGCAGGAGCGCAACAGGCAGGACGCTCGCGAGCGCATGATTGCATTGATTGCGAAGGCCGCAGAGCCGCCACCGCCACCGCGCAAGAAAACCAGACCAACAAAGGGGTCGATTGAGCGCCGTCTCAAGGAGAAATCAGGACGCGCCGATGTCAAAAAGATGCGCGGCAAGGTGAAGGGAGATTAGAGTCAGAACCTGTTAATAGAAACGAATATTAACCGCAGGTATTAATCTTGGCTTTTCAACTGCATCACGTAATGC
>NZ_JBFUMG010000645.1:0-2332 GCF_054049495.1 Phyllobacterium sp. P5_D12
CCGCAATCATCTTGTGGATGGAATAGCTTTTCCAGAACGCGTTTTCCTTATTGTAGCCGCCCGGTTCCAACGTGAAAACTTCCTTCAAGATTTTGAGATCATGCGGGATTGCAAATGCATCGCGCGAATCTTCGTGGCTGAAGAAGTAGTAGAAATTGTTGAAACCTGCCCAGGTGATAGCCGAAAGGCACATGGAGCAAGGTTCGTGGGTCGACAAGAAAATCAGTTCGCGCGGATCTGGACGGGTATCCTCCGCATCTCGAAGAAACGCTTCAACGTATGAATCTCGCCATGCCATAGCGGGTTTTCCGTCTCATTGTTGGTCTCTGCCAACACGAGCGAAAGATCCGATTTGCGCAGCAGCGCCGCTCCGAAGATCTTGTTCCCGGCGGCTACACCGCTCTCGGTCTTTGGAATAATCCGGTGCTCGATCGTATCCAGCAGCACGTCAACAAGGTTGTTCGTCGCGGTTTGCTGCTCCATCGGTGGCTTTCTGATCAGGGATTGTTTGATATTCAGAATAACAATGGCGCGGATGGGGCGCAATCACCGCATCCGCGCCAGATCGTGAGGTCAGCCCRGAAACAGCGCGAACTTTATAACAAAGAGCGCAGCCACAAGCCACGTAGCGGGGTGCACAACACTTGCCTTGCCCGTGAAGGTCTTCAGCACGACATAGCTGATGAACCCGAAGGCGAGACCGTTCGCTATCGAATATGTGAAGGGGATCATCAAAGCGGTTATCGCTGCCGGGGTCGACTCCGTGACATCACCCCATTCGATATCGACGAGTTCATGCATCATGAGCCCCGCCACATAGAGCAACGCTGGAGCAGTCGCATAGCCCGGTACAGACGCCGCGAGCGGAGAGATGAAAAGCGCTGCCAGGAACAGCACCGCAATGGTCAACGCGGTCAAACCTGTGCGACCGCCAGCTTGAACGCCCGAGGCACTTTCAACATAGGCGGTTGTGCTGCTCGTCCCGAGCAATGAGCCGGCCACGATGGCCGTGCTGTCAGCAAACAATGCGCGGCCAAGATTGTTCGGTTTTCCCTCTTCGATAAGCCCGGCACGCTTGCTGACGCCGATCAAGGTTCCGGTCGCATCAAACACTTCGACAAGCACGAATACGAGAATGACCTGCAGAAGTCCGGTATGCAGCGCACCCATGATATCAAGCTGCAAGAAGGTCGGCGCCAGACTTGGCGGCGCTGAAAATACGCCTTTGAACTCACTCACGCCAAGGATCATCGACAGGACTGTCACGACAAGAATGCCGATCAGAATTGCCCCGCGGACCTTAAGCGCATCGAGCGCTGCGATGACGAAGAAGCCAAGGATGGCGAGCAGGGCCCCAGTACTTCCAAGGTGACCCAATCCAACGAATGTCGCGGGATTTGCCACGACAATGCCGGAATTTTTCAACGCTATGAATGCGAGGAAGAGGCCGATACCCGCCGCGATCGCACTCCGCAATGATTTGGGAATGCCCGCGACGAGCCAGCGACGTATTCCGGTTACTGTCAGAAGCAGAAAGATGCAGCCCGAGATGAAAACAGCTCCGAGCGCCTGCTGCCAGGAAAAGCCCATGGCAGCCACGACAGTGAACGCGAAGAAGGCATTGAGGCCCATGCCAGGCGCCATGCCGATGGGCCAATTGGCAACCAGCGCCATCACGCCCGAGCCGAGTGCAGCGGCGATACAGGTCGCGACAAACACGGCGTTGCGGTCCATGCCCGTGGAGGACAAGATCTCCGGATTGACGAAAATGATATACGACATCGTCAGGAACGTCGTGAGTCCCGCCAACACTTCGGTACGGACAGATGTGTTGTGGTCGTTAAGCTTGAAAAGCTTTTCGAGCATAATTCCTCCCCTTGGCAAAAGCCTAAGTCTCCGGTTGCCTGKCAAGCGCGCTACGCGTCAATGCAGACTGCCTCTTTTGAGTTTTCGATAATTCTCCTATCAAGAGACGGCAGGCATACACTCCTCCGCATACCGCCGCTCCTCAGTGTCGCCACTGCAGATGGGATTGTGCGATTTTCGTCACGGCGATGCTAGGCACCTATTCCGCATTCATTTGCGAAACACCTTCAATATTTTCTTGAGCTTTCTGATGGATTTACCGCGTCGCAACGATGAAAATACGAGGGAATGGCAAAAGCACTATCCCGTCATCCATCGGCTTGTAGGATTGAGCCAAACGTTGCCTGTACTTGTCAAGAAAATCCGCGCGTTCATCATGGTTCAGCAGAGCAAGATACGGGCGCAACCCTGACCCTTTGAACCATTCGATGATACCATCCAGCCCTTGCAACCGATGATGATAGGT
>NZ_JBFUMG010000646.1:0-2332 GCF_054049495.1 Phyllobacterium sp. P5_D12
TCTCCGGCCTGTTCCTTTTCGCTACGACAGAGGCTTGAGCCCGGCTTCGATCGAAGCGCGCTTGCCTTCAAGGAATGGCGGCAACGACAAGCCCTCCCCGAGAGTCTCCAAGGGCTCATCGACCGTGAAGCCCGGACCATCTGTGGCGATTTCGAACAAAATGCCGTTCGGTTCGCGAAAGTACAGCGAGCGGAAGTAGTAGCGTTCCACCTCGCCGCTTGACGGCATCCGGAATTCGTTCAGGCGTTCGGTCCATTCATGCAATTGCTGCACGTCTGGCGCGCGAAATGCGACGTGATGCACAGCACCGGCACCCTGCCTTGCAGCCGGAAGATCCGGTTGAACGGCCACGTGCAATTCAGCAGCAGGACCACCCTCGCCCATAGCAAACACATGAACATGCCCGGCACCGTCTGGAGATGGGTAAGTGTTGACCTTGCGCATATTCATCACATGAAGAAGGATCGCTTCAGTGTTGGTAATATCGGGCACGCTGAGGGTAATTGGACCGAGCCCGCGGATCTGATGCTCAGCCGGGACAGGGCTCCTGTCCCACGGATGCGATGCTCCAGCGCCGCCATCATTGATGAGCCGGAACCGTTGTCCTTCGCCATCTTCAATATCAAGCGAGTCATAGCCACCGATTTCAGCAATATCACCGGACTTTACGCCGAGTTCGGTAAAGCGAGCTTTCCACCATACCAGACTTGCTTTGCTGGCCACACGCAAACCCGTACGCGAAATGCTGTGCGTACCGCGGCTTTCGGGTCCAACCGGCCAGTCGAAGAAGGTGAGATCGGTGCCGGGCGTTGCCTCTCCATCTGCATAGAAGAGGTGATAGGCGCTGGTGTCGTCTTGATTGACGGTTTTCTTGACCAGTCGCAGGCCAAGCGTTTGCGTATAAAACCGCAGATTTTCCGGCGCATTCGCCGTTACGGCAGTCAAATGATGAATACCTGTCAGTTGTAGGGTCATCGAAGCCTCCTGAATGGTTCGTTCGGGCATAATCGCCGTTGGCGTCAATATCTGCGTTGTGTAGTGGCCGATAAAGAGTGGATCTCTGCAACCTGTGTTCGACAGAAACGAACCAAGGAGGGATACAGGTGTTTTAAATCGGCCTAACGCCCACTATAACCAAACAATGAAATGGCGCTTTGACGATCTTCTCACTTTTCTCGACGTAATGGAAACCGGCAGCGTCACCGCGACCGCCGCGCGCCTCAACCTTTCGAAATCAGTAGTGAGCAAGCGCATTTCCGATCTTGAAGGGGCACTGGGTATAGAACTGTTTCAACGTTCGCCACGCAAGTTACTTGCCTCCGACCACGCCCGCGACTTTGTCGAGCGTATCAGGCCCTTGGTTCGGGAGATCGTTGAAGCCGCCGATACCGTTGGCGAGCGACACAGCGCCATTAGGGGCAGTTTGAGGATTGCCGCTCCGATGTCATTCGGCACTCTTTATCTTGGACGAATGATTGCCGACTTCGCCAGGCAATATCCTGATCTGGAAGTCGCGGTGGAACTTGAAGACCGCATGGTCGATCTGGTGCGTGGTGGTTATGATGTTGGCATCCGTATCGGCATCCTCAAGGATTCAAGCCTTATTGCCCGCAAGCTTTGCACGGACGCCAGGGTTATTTGCTGCAGCCCGGCTTTCGCCGCAGCCAATGGGTTGCCAACGCGACTCGAAGACCTGAGCTCTTTCGCCTGCATCGACTACTCAAACGTCAATACCAGTCAGCTGTGGCAATTCGAAAACCCGGCTTCTTTGAATGACCAAATCTCGGTGGCCATGCATGGCCGCATCGTCGCCAACAATGGCGAGGCCATGCGCGACATGGCAATTGCCGGTCTGGGGCTGGTCCTACTTCCAATGTTCATTGCCGCCGACGCCTTGCGAGCGGGTACTCTCATTCCGGCGCTGCCCGATGTGACGCCAGTTCCCTACAAAATATACGCGGTGTATCCACCTACACGGCATGTCTCGGCCAAGGTTCGAGCGTTTGTAGACCACCTTGTGCGCCATATCGGCGACCCGCCAATCTGGCAAATGATGGATCCTTTCCATGYTGAACGGCCCTAATTGAAGCCCGCACCCTGCGAATCACTTGGTGCGGTTTGCAAGCCTCTTCAGAGCGTAATCTTGAATTTCATAGCCGGTTTTGAAAAAAACCCTGTAAACACTGGGTATAAACCCGCTTTTTGGGCGTTCTTGCTGATGACAGAGCGGGAATCGCGTGCCATACAGACGCCTCCGATCAACGAATATACTGAGGAAACCGCCAAAATGAATACGTCCGATCTCATTGAAAAGCTCGTCGCTGATCAGGGT
>NZ_JBFUMG010000647.1:0-2330 GCF_054049495.1 Phyllobacterium sp. P5_D12
ATATTAATACCGGCGCGGCCCGACAGAACCTTGCAAGTATTCAGGCCGCTTCTGGAATTCTGGAAGCATTGTCCGAAGGAAGACTTCAAGTTTACGGGCAGGAGATCAGAGCAATCTCCAATACAGACGACCATAGCATCTGCATCGAAATTCTATCGAGGATGACCGGAGTAAACGGGGAAATCATTGCGCCCGCCGAATTTATCCCCGCTGCGGAACGCTTCGGCCTTATGGGTATAGTCGATCGCTGGATCATCCAGCACACGCTTGAGACCTATGGCCCAAAATTGATGCAGATGAAGAACGTGTCGCTCGCAATAAATCTGTCCGCGAATACAATAAGCGATCCCACACTCTGGCCGTTTCTACAGTCAACGATTGAAAAAACCAAAGTTTCTCCGTCTCGCTTGATATTCGAGATTACGGAAACGACTGCCGTCAATAATTACGAGGCGGCAGAACACTTCGTTAAGGAGGCACGCGCAGCCGGATGCCGTATAAGCCTCGACGATTTTGGCACCGGCCTCAGTTCATTCGGATACTTACACCATTTCAAGGTGGACAGTATCAAGATAGACGGGGCATTTATCGAGAAATTGTCCAAAAGCCGGCTCGATCAAGCCGTCGTTGCTTCCATTAACGGTATCGCGCGCGAACTTGGTGTAGACGTTATTGCCGAGCATATCGAGGATCTGCAGGCGGTCGACATTCTTAAGTCGCTTGGTATCGGCTATGGTCAAGGCTTTCTGTTTCATCGTCCCCAACCGCTTCAAGCCCTGTTACAGAGTTTGGAAAAGTTGGAAGTCCGATAGCTCGACCAACCAAAACAACCAGCTACACGTAATTTTCAATCTACAGTAGACAAAACCATCCCGGAATCGACGACTCTTGTGTAGGAATCGAAGGTTCTTCCGCCAGATCGGCCTCTTTTCGTCCTCTTCCGCAATGACAATTTAGCTTTCCCGTTTTTTCTGCTACGCGGATACGTGGGGAGAAAAGTCGGCAATGGGTTACGATGCGGATGCGATCATCATTGGCGCGGGTCTCGCCGGGCTCGTCGCGGCAACGGAACTCACCGATGCCGGCAAGAAGGTGATCATCCTCGACCAGGAGCCGGAACAGACACTCGGGGGCCAGGCCTGGCGATCCTTCGGCGGATTGTTCTTCATCAACTCCCCCGAGCAGCGCCGTCTGCGCATCAAAGATTCGCGTGAACTCGCATTGCAGGACTGGATGGGCTCGGCGGGTTTCGACCGGCCTGAAGATCACTGGCCGCGCAAATGGGCGGAAGCCTATATCGATTTTGCGGCCGGTGAAAAACGCGCATGGCTGTACGCCCAAGGCATGCGCTGGTTTCCGGTCGTCGGCTGGGCGGAACGCGGCGGATCGCTGGCCACCGGGCATGGCAATTCCGTTCCGCGCTTTCATATCACCTGGGGCACGGGTCTCGGCGTAGTCGAGCCGTTTGTCCGCCGGGCTCGCGAAGCCGAGCAAAAAGGTCTCCTCACTTTTCGCTTCCGGCACCGCGTAACGGCGCTGGTAAAAAGCGCCGGAATCATCGACGGGGTCGAGGGCGAAATCCTCCAGCCGAGCGAGGTCAGGCGCAGCGAACCGAGTTCCCGCATTGCCACCGGATCGTTCGCCCTGAGGGCGCAAGCGATTATTATCTGCAGCGGCGGTATCGGCGGCAATCACGATCTGGTGCGCAAGAACTGGCCGGCGCGGCTCGGAACGCCGAAGCACCTCATCAGCGGCGTGCCGGACCATGTCGACGGATTGATGCTGGGCGTCGCCGAGAAAGCAGGAGCCCATCTCATCAATGAAGACCGCATGTGGCACTATGTCGAAGGCGTCAACAATTGGGATCCGATCTGGACAAAGCACGCCATTCGCATTCTGCCCGGGCCCTCGTCGCTATGGTTCGACGCGCGCGGCGACCGCCTGCCCGCGCCATGCCTGCCCGGTTTCGATACGCTTTCCACGCTCAGCCATATCATGAAGAGCGGCTATGATTATTCCTGGTTCGTGCTGAACCAGACGATCGCCAAGAAAGAGATAACGCTTTCGGGCTCGGAACAGAATCCGGACTTCACCTCGAAGAGCTGGCGGCAGGTGCTGAAGCGCGCGCTAGGCGGCGTCCCCGCTCCCGTGCAGGCTTTCCTCGACAATGGCGAGGACTTCATCGTCGAAAAGGACCTTTCCACACTCGTCCGCCGCATGAACGCGCTGACTGGCGACAATCTGATCCATGAAGACGGGTTGAGGGCGCAGATCATGGCCCGCGACCGCGAGGTCGACAATCCCTATACCACGGATGCGCAGATCACGGC
>NZ_JBFUMG010000648.1:0-2326 GCF_054049495.1 Phyllobacterium sp. P5_D12
CAGTCGGAGTATGGGCCGATTCTGTTCCATCAGTCTGGCGGCTGTTGCGACGGCTCGTCACCTATGTGTTATCCGAAAGGCGATTTTATCATCGGTGACCAAGATGTTCAGCTCGGTGAAATCGGTGGAGCTCCCGTCTACATCAGCGCCCCGCAATACGACGTGTGGAAGCACACCGAGCTTATCATAGACGTCGTCCCAGGCCGCGGCGGGATGTTTTCGCTCGATAACGGGCGGGAGGTGAGATTTCTGACGCGATCAAAAGTTTGCATCATCTAAGACGGTACCCATCGTTTATTATGGCCGATTAAGCCGTTAATCAGAAAGGCGCGGCACAAATGCTGGTCGTCTCGCATTTGCCGTCGCTATCAGGAGGCGTCGGATCAATCGAACAGAATTCGTAACTGCTGGATCGATTTCGCTGAGAGATGGCTGCCAGCGTGGCAGCCATCGAATGCTGCGTAGCCAGAATCAGGCCGTGGCTTGCGCCTTCCGGATCCCTGTTGGGCTGTGACCGCAAGTGCGAACGTCTTCCATCAGCTGTCGCCACGCTTACTAAACAGCCTAGTGTTCTTGGTCTGTGCTGCGAAAATCGCATAATGCCTCATCGGGAACCGCGCTTCAGAAAACCGCATTGAGTGGGTCTGCGGTTCGATTCCGCTCAAGCGCAATAATTGAGCGCAGGTTGATTTCATCGGATATTATTTGCCCGGCGCAGCACAGCGTTGAGCAGAACATTGACTCCAGGCAAGGAATAGCCGAGCTCGATTTCTTCAGYTTCGTTGTGCGTGATCCCATCTTTGCATGGCGTGAATAGCATTGCCGCTGGAGCAATGCGCGCGATGTGGTAGGCATCATGTCCGGCCACGCTCAGCATACGTTTATGCGAAACTTGTAACTCGACGGCTACACCTTCAATGAGGTTTACCAGGTCTGTGTCGAAGGCGACGTCGCCGAATGACCACTGCTTGACAATCTCAGCCTGCACATTCGCGCGATCAGCGCTGTCATCGATTGCTGAAACAGCCTTTTCGAGCATTTCCTGTGCCCGCACGGCGTTGGGATGGCGCACGTCGATTGTCACTTCGGCCTCATCGGCGATAATGCCATACCGGTTCGGCGAAATTTCCACGCGGGTTGTCGTGGCTCGCCCTTCGGGTTCATAGTCCCAGCCAATGTCGTTGACGCGATTGACGAGGCCGGCCAAGCCTACCAGTGCGTCCTTGCGAGCACGCATGGGAGTTGGGCCGGAATGTGCGTTTTCACCATGGAACAGAACTTTGGCTCCAAAGGACGTGAAGCCACCGGTGACAATGCCAACGCTCACGCCTTCTGCGTGCGGGATGGGTCCTTGCTCGATGTGCAGTTCAAAATACGAGTCGATGTCGGCTGGGTCCCGATCCGCATCACCGGCATAGCCGATGTGACCCAGTTCGGCGCGGAAGATGGCCCCATCTTCGGCGACCTGGTCCAGAACGAAATCGACATCGTGGATACCTGCGAAGGCCCCCGCACCCATCATCGGCGGCTGGAAACGAACACCCTCTTCGTTCGTCCAGCAAACGACCTCGATCGGTCGTATGGTGTCGATCGCCTTTTCATTGAGGGTGCGAACAATTTCCAGGCCGGCGAGGACGCCAAGAATACCGTCAAACCGGCCGCCGCGGATTTGGGTGTCAAGGTGGCTACCGATCATCACCGGCTTCGATCCGGCGTGCGTTCCAGCGCGTCGCGCGAATATGTTGCCAACACGGTCAACCTTTACGGTCATTCCCGCCTCCTGGCACCATTGGACAAACAGATCCCGCATGTCGCCGTCGAGGTCGCTCAACGCCATCCGGCAAAGGCCGCCCTTCGCTGTCGCCCCGATTGCGGCGGACGCCATCAGCGTCTCCCACAACCTCTCACCATTGACCATAAGCTTATTCGTCACCGCAATGTCCTCATTGGGTCGCAGCGAAGACGCTGCCTGAAAGTCGAGCCAGCGCCCGGTGCGCGCATCGGCGCAGCCCTGCGATGCAGAACTCAAGGGTGCGTATGTCAGTTCGACTGGATGCTGCCTCGGATAGGACCGCAACATCCAGGCTGGTTGCCACATCAGCTCCTCGCCAGCAGAAGGTCCGACCGAAGCCAGAACGGCGGCAGGCATAGAGGGATGGCCGAAAGAAGCAGGACACTGTCCCGAACCTCGATGGCCAGGCTATCCCGCACGAAAGCCCGACGCGCGTCGAAACGGCCTGCGACAGCAGGGTGACGAGCGCGCAACTCGTCGCGCAAAGCCTTGTCGGCGAAGGTGACGGCATCCTCACAGTTCAGTGCCCAGCCC
>NZ_JBFUMG010000649.1:0-2322 GCF_054049495.1 Phyllobacterium sp. P5_D12
GTCCAGGTATACGCCTGTCGGTGCCAGGTATGCGTAGCCGGGTGTCGCTGCCGCTTGAATTTTGCGTTTCGGACACGGGCGCGGGTGTGACGCCCGATATTATGCCACATCTCTTCGATCCGTTCATAACCACGAAGCCCAATGGTTCCGGGCTTGGCCTTGCTCTGGTCGCCAAGATTGTCGGTGACCATGGCGGTGTTATCGAATGCGATTCCGTGCCGCGCAAGACGACGTTCAGAATTCTCATGCCCGCATGGCAGAGCGGTCCGCTCGATGACGACCATGCAGACGACAGTCCATATACCAAGAAAGCAGGATCCTGATTATGAGTTTGGGCAGTATTCTCGTCGCAGATGACGACGCAGCGATCAGAACGGTCCTCAATCAGGCGCTCTCTCGTGCTGGCTACGACGTCCGCATAACATCGAATGCTGCTACCCTGTGGCGCTGGATATCGGCGGGCGATGGCGATCTCGTAATCACCGATGTGGTGATGCCCGATGAAAACGCTTTCGATCTCCTGCCACGCATAAAAAAATCGCGACCCGATCTGCCCGTCATCGTCATGAGTGCGCAAAACACCTTCATGACTGCCATTCGTGCCTCTGAGGCCGGAGCCTACGAATATTTGCCCAAACCGTTCGATCTGACGGAACTGGTCAGCATTGTTGGACGGGCACTTTCTGAACCGAAGAAAAAACCGGAGAAGTGGGCTGCCGACGAGCAACCCGATACAATGCCGCTGGTCGGCCGCTCGCCAGCGATGCAGGACATTTATCGGGTATTGGCGCGCATGATGCAAACCGATCTGACGGTAATGATTTCCGGGGAGTCGGGTACTGGCAAGGAGCTGGTGGCGAAGGCTCTGCATGAGTATGGCCGCCGGCGCAAAGGTCCGTTTGTCGCTATCAATATGGCAGCGATTCCGCGTGACCTTATCGAGTCGGAATTGTTCGGCCATGAGCGCGGGGCTTTCACGGGCGCGCAGAACCGGTCGAGCGGACGCTTCGAACASGCSGACGGCGGCACGCTGTTCCTCGACGAAATCGGCGATATGCCGATGGAAGCGCAAACGCGGCTTTTGCGCGTGTTGCAGCAGGGTGAATACATGACCGTCGGCGGGCGTACACCGATCAAGACCGACGTCCGCATTGTTGCTGCCACCAATAAGGATCTGCGTACCCTGATCAATCAGGGCCTTTTCCGCGAAGATCTGTACTATCGTCTCAATGTTGTGCCGCTGCGCCTGCCGCCCTTGCGCGAACGCGGCGAAGATATTCCGGATCTCGTGCGGCACTTTTTCAAGATGGCGGCGAAAGACGGTCTGCCTGAAAAACGTATCATGGCTGATGGCCTCGATCTTATGCGGCGCTACCCTTGGGCAGGTAACGTGCGCGAATTGGAAAATCTCGTCCGCCGTCTTGCCGCTCTTTACCCGCAAGAAGAGATCAATGCAGACGTCATCGAGGCTGAACTCAAGGCCGACCTGCGGCCAACCGAGCCATCGTCGAATTCAATGGCGGACCAGGATGTAACTATCGGCCAGGCGGTCGAACTGAACATGCAGCGCTACTTCCTTTCCTATGGGGACGACCTGCCACCCGTCGGTCTTTATCAGCGCGTGCTGGAGGAGATGGAGTATCCACTTATCCTTTCTTGCCTGACGGCGACGCATGGAAACCAGATCAAGGCTGCCGAATTGCTGGGACTCAATCGCAATACATTGCGCAAGAAAATCCGCGAACTGGGTGTCAACATCTACAAGAGCGCCAAGAGTGAACGCTGAATAGGCGGTATTCGCTCTTTAAGAAATCATTAAGTATTAGCAAATGATTCACCAGTTAGAACAATTTCAACAGAAGATAAAATTGTAATTACTGCAACAGAGCCTTTTTAACGTGAGTATGTGCAGAGTAATCACCAGAAATCTCGTGAATTAAACGCAATCGGTTAGCGCCGTATTGCCATTGGATCATACGGAGGTGCATGGTGTTCAGTTTTGCAGAACGATTGATGTTGTTCAATCAGTACGAAATCTTGAAGAAACTTGATCCTCAAAAATCGAGCCTTTACACGCGGCATCAGGAAGTCGTGGAGAAGGGTTTCGAGAGTCTTTATGAGGATCTCGGAATTTCAACGACGACGCTGAGCAAGGAAGAAGCCCAGGAAATGGACGATATTCTTGCACTGTTTCGCGCAATAAAGGCTTCGAGCGGGGGTGCGGCCAGCAACATGCAGGGCAAAACGGAGTTTGTTGGCTTTGGCTCCGGCCAGCCTGACGAGCATTTCGCTTATGCCAACTTCCTCAGCAACATCCTGAAG
>NZ_JBFUMG010000650.1:0-2322 GCF_054049495.1 Phyllobacterium sp. P5_D12
GCTCTGTAACGGCCAGGCGATAGGCCATGATGCCGATGAAAGAGCTTGGAAAACGCAGTCGCGGTCTCGTAGCCGACACGGGTCGCAATGCGTGCAATCCCCTCGTCACTTGTTTCGAGTAGAAACGCAGCCTCCGACATTCGGCGCGCGATCAAATAGCGGTACATGGACTCGCCAACAAGCTTGGTGAAGCGAGCCGAAAACGCCGAACGACCAAGCCCCACGCTGTGTCCGAGATCGCCAAGGGTCCAGGGCCGATCCGGGCGATCGTGAATCAACTGAAGGGCTGGTCCTATGTGCGGGTCCGCCATCGCTCCCAACCACCCGCCTTCTCCTGGACCGAGAGATTTGATCCAGCTTCGCAACACTTCGACGAAGAGCACTTCTGTCAGTCGTGAGAGCGCGACGCCTTGGCCGGGACGCTCAAGCGCCGCCTCGCTCACCATGCGTTGTAGGATCGCCTCGAGCCATCCACTGTCCGCCATGGGCTTCAGGAGAAGCACGGGCGGAAGTAGTTCCAACACGCTACCGCGGGAGGGCCGCGCCACAGTGAAATTGCCACAGATCATCGTCGAGAGCGGCTGCGCGCTGCCTCCGTGACGAACGACGCCAAGACGTCCGGCCAATCTATCGAGGTCCAGAACCGGTAGCGGTTTCGTCCGGCGGTCTGAATAAATCACGTGGGGCTCGCCACGTGTCACTACAACAAAGTCGCCCTCGGTCAAGCGGAGCTCTCGCCCCTGTTCAAGCGCGAGGGTAGCTGAGCCACGACTGAGATAATGGAAAAGGGCGTAGGGGCGCGCTGGTAATGCCAGGTTCCATGGATGACCGAGCTCGAAGTGGAAGAGCAGAGACCCGCCGAGGCGGACGCGATCGAGCACTTGAGCGAGGATGTCCATCGTCCCGACACACTAACACGACGGACGGTTGGACACAATATTCGGACGATCGGGGCCTAACGTCCGAGAACCCCACGTACTATTTCATCTTAAGGCGAGCCAACAGGCCGCGGCAAACCATTTGTTCAAAACAGCAGATGGAAAAACCCCGACTTTGCCGACACGCCTGCCCTTCCCCCGGACCCCCTCGTCGTCCGTCATCTAACAGGAGCAATCAATGCGAAATCTTTTACTCTCAGTCGCCACCATCCTTATGGCCGGAGCAACATTTGCCGCCCCCGCCAAATCGGCTCAACTGCCCAAGGGGGCGGCTCATAATATTGTGCTCGTCCATGGCGCATTCGTCGACCAGACGAGCTGGAAGCCGGTTGCCGATATTCTCACGAAAAAGGGCTACAACGTAACGCTCGTCGAAAACCCGCTCACCTCCCTCGCAGCGGATGTCGACGCAACCAAACAGGCGCTTGCGAAACAGAACGGCAAGACCGTTCTCGTTGGCCACTCCTGGGGCGGCGTCGTCATCACGCAAGCAGGTGACGATCCCAAAGTCTCGGCCCTCGTCTATGTCTCCGCATTCGCGCCCGACGTGGGACAATCCTTGGCGATGTTAGCCACGAGCGGTCCGGCAACCGAAGGCGGCGCGGCCATTCATCCCGACGAAAAGGGCGACCTTTACATCGATCCCAAAGTATTTCCTTCGGCAGTCGCGGCTGACCTTCCTTCGGAGATCGCCGTATCCTTGGCAAACCATCAGCTCCCGTTGAACCACACAGCGTTCGAGGCTCCTGTCGATACGGCAGCTTGGCACGACAAGCCGACATTCTACGTGGTCAGCACGAAGGACAAGGTAATCGCACCGGAGACCCAGAAAATGTTTGCAGCCAGAATGCATGCTCACACGACGGAAGTCGCTGGCAGCCATGCCTCCCTCGTCGTTCATGCGAAGGATGTTGCCGCGGCAATCGAAAAGGCCGCGCTCGTGGAGTAACACGGACGAAAACCAGAAGCAGGCGTATATGAAGGTGCTGAACGAAGCGTTGGATAGAGTCGAAGATCACTACGAGAAGAAGATTCGACTCAAAAAGGACGAACTGAGCAAAGCCCTTCGCGCCGACAATATCCTACTGCTGCCTGGAGTGCGCATCGTCTCAGCGCGCCTGGAAACCGTTCTGCCGGCGGTCGAGAAAGCCGTGGATCACTTGAACGACTTTTCCCAGCCGAATTTTGAATCCAAGAGCGGAGCTCGACGTCGAGTATAGTACACTTTCTAAGGCGGTCCACGGTTCGCAGGTAGGCACTGAGGTCGCTTAGCGTTTCCCCTGTGTTTCCCCAGATGCCGGTTTTTTTAACAGCGCGTTGGAGATTCAAAGGGATATGCAATTCTGTAAGTGACTGAAAAGGTTATGGTGGAGCCAAGCGGGAT
>NZ_JBFUMG010000651.1:0-2294 GCF_054049495.1 Phyllobacterium sp. P5_D12
GGCATGGTGCGGGCCGTGACCACCGAGGATATCTGGTCGTTCGATGGAAGGCGAATTCTCATCCCGGCAGCATCGCGCATGATCGGCGAATACAATGCCGGCGTTGCACAGGGTCAGACCCGCGCCTTTATCGTCTGGACGCGGCTCCTGCGCGCCGACGGCGTTTCAATGAATCTCGGTTCGATCGGCACCGATGAACTCGGCCGGTCGGGATCAGCCGGCGATGTCAACAACCACTATCTGAAGCGGTTTGGCGCCGCAGGCGTGCTGAGTATTATCAGTGCGGGTACACAGTTAATTGCTGCGGGTGGTGGCGGGACGCGGAACCGCACTTATGGCGGGCGAATCCAGACGACGACGACCGACCCGGCGACTGGTAAGGTAACGGTCAATACCATCTATCCTGATGACAACAATGCAGGCGACGATCTCGCGATGCAAGGGGCGGCGCTTGCGGTCCAGAATTTTACGCAGCTCGCCCAGGAGGCCCTGAAGGCACAGATCAACATTCCGCCAACTATTACCATTGATCAGGGAACACCGGTGTCGATTTTCGTGCGGCGCGATCTCGATTTCTCCGATCTTTACCCGGATCCGGTCATGCAGAAGCTCAAGGAGCTAAAGAAGGGACGCGGCTGGGATACTGGAGAAGGTACACAACCAGTTTACAAGGGGGGCACGCCGTGAGCCTTGCAGCACCCCTTTCCGCATTGATCGATTTGGCGTTTGCCCCCCTGCGGCACTTTCTTCAGACGCCGGATGTCATCGAGATATGCATCAATCAGCCGGGCGCCGTGTTCATCGAACATGTAGAGGGAAGCTCCGGTGCGGCGATGGTGCGCCATGCGGTGCCTGAATTGACAGCCGAACGAATCCGCTTCATGGCGGAACGCGTTGCCGCGGCAAGTCATCAATTCGTCAACGACGAAGAGCCGCTATTGTCGGCCGCGCTGCCAGATGGCGCGCGTATTCAGGTTGTAATGCCGCCTGCCGCGCCGCAAGGGGGGGCGATTGTCCTCCGCCGGCAGGTCGCGCGCAGGCTTTTCCTTTCGGATTACGCGGCTTCAGGGGCGCTGGACTCTGCTCTGGTGACGGATAGTGCGCATCAGTTTACAGATGACGAAGACGATCTATGCAAATTGCTCTCTGAAGGGGATATCTGGACGTTTCTGCGTGAAGCCGTACAACGCCGCGTGTCCATTATGGTTTCTGGCGGTACGGGGTCTGGTAAGACAACCTTTCTGAATGCGCTGATGCAGGAGATCCCGGCGCACGAGCGACTGATTACCATTGAGGATACCCCGGAACTGACGCCTCCGCAGGAGAATCATGTCCGTCTTATCGCAACGCGTGGCAATCAAAATATCGCCCGCATCGAGCCGCGTCATCTGGTCGAGGCATCCCTGCGCATGCGGCCGGATCGACTATTGCTTGGCGAAGTACGCGGTGGCGAGGCGCTTGATTTTCTCCAGGCAATCAATACCGGCCACCCGGTTCGCTCTCGACGGTCCATGCCAACTCTCCGTCTGCCGCCTACACGCGGCTGGCGCTTCTCGTTATGCAAAGCGGCGCCGGCGGCGGGCTCGGTCTGAGCAAGACCGAAATCATTGATATGCTGCGCACGACATTGCCACTGGTCATCCAGATTGGCCGTCGAAATGGCCGACCGGGCGTTGTCACAGAGATTTTCTACGATCCCTTCGTGCGTGCCAATTTGCAGCGGCCGGTCGCACTTGCGAGTAGCGATCTAACCAGATTTGAGAACGCCGGCATTGTTTCGATAGGGCGAAGCCAATGAACAGGAGGATTTTGTTTTCGGCTATCACCATTGCTTTCGGGTCAGCCYTTGGCAGCGCCGGACATGCCGCGTCCGGCAAAGAGCCTCTGAAGGTTACCGTAATTCAGGAAGCAGCTTCGAACACGGACGCCGCGCCGGCACCGCTGTCCCCTGCGGCAGCGCCCTGCAAACATGCTTCTCCAATCGATGCAGTTCAGGGCGAGGCCATTGTGCGCAAGATTGCTGGAGAAGAGCGCTTCGACCTTGATCTCGTGCTGGCCATCGCCCGGCAAGAGAGCGGCTTTCGCATGAACAGCATCTCAAGTGCAGGCGCAGTTGGCTTGATRCAATTGATGCCGGGAACCGCGAAGCGTTTTGATGTCGATATCTGCGATCCTGAAGACAATGTGCGCGGCGCGATCCGTTATCTGCGTCTGCTGCAGAAGAGATACCAAAACCCGCTGTATGTGCTGGCTGCCTATAATGCCGGTGAAGGGGCTGTCGAGCAAAGCCGCGG
>NZ_JBFUMG010000652.1:0-2291 GCF_054049495.1 Phyllobacterium sp. P5_D12
GCTCCGCCGTCATGGCTGCAATCAGCGCCATCGACATCGCGCTCTGGGATATTACCGGAAAACATTTCGACGCACCCGTCCACGCGCTTCTGGGCGGCAAAGTCCGCGATAAGGCACGCGCCTATTACCACGTCTTCGGTGAAACAAAGGAGGAGCTGTTCTCCGGCATTGAAGACGCCAAGAAAATGGGATTTACAGCCGTCGGACACCTGACACCATTTCTCGACACCCAGCGTGACGTGGCCTATTTCCAGACCCATGCCCAGAAGATTGGCGATGCCGTCGAGACCGTCCGGGAATACCGGAAGATCGCTGGCCCCGAGATGGATCTTTGCATCGAAATCCATCGGCGGATGATGCCCTATGAAGCGGTGCAGCTTGGACGGGCGATTGAGCCGTTCTATCCGCTCTTTATCGAAGATCCGATCCTGCCCGACAATCTTGATGAGATGGCATACGTAGCAGAAAAAATATCAATCCCGATCGCGACCGGAGAGCGCATGACATCTCTTTGGGAATTCCAGATGCTGCTAGCACGCAACGCAGTCCAGCTTGTGCGGCCCGATGTCTGTATCGTCGGCGGCATTTCTGGCGCTCGTAAAATCGCCGCCTTGGCAGAAGCCTCGCACGCCGGTGTCGTTCCACACAATCCACTCAGTGCAGTGTCAACGGCTGCGTGCTTGCAGATCGCCGCGACAGCGCCGAATTTTGTCTTGCAGGAGTTTCCGAACGATACCTGGGATGTAACCGACAAACGCCCGGACTCCGACAGTTTTCTTGTAGGTGCGGCCCGTCACGACGGAGAAGGATTCCTGACTATCAGCGACGAACCCGGCATAGGCGTCACGCTGCGACCGGACGCTGCCGAGAAATTCCCTTACAGACCACGAAAAATTCATACCAGACTGCACAAGGATGGATCTGTGGTTGATCAATAGGATTGCACGCAATCAGCCGCGATCTACCGGTYTCTCGAAATGCCGCAATCAAAAGCCTCACAGAAAAGCGTACTTGATGACACGCTCACACAGAAGAACAATTATTTCGGAACATCTTCATCGCAACTCTATTTGAGCTGACATGAAGACTTTTGTTGGAATGTCCACGATCTTCGTGATCGCTTCCATCTGARGCCGCAGAGGTCAAACCCGACGCGATCAATTCTGCATCCCTGTCCACAATCCCGACGGTGCGTGGCTCCAAACCATCAGCGGATCCCGATCCTGCGATCGTCCGCCTTCAGGTTCTCTTCGACCGCGCAGGTACGCCGCCGGGCGTGATCGACGGCATTTATGGAAAGAATGTTACCAAGACGGTGGCCAATTTCGAAAAGATAACGGGGATGCCCCCGGACGGCACAATCGACCCCGATGTAATCAGCAGGCTGGAGACGGGTGCCCGATGATCGGCACCGACACGGTCACGCAGCCCCAGCGGGAACAGATAGTACAGCCAGACCGGGGCGCGATGATCTTTGGCGCAAAGCGATTGTTCTTGTAAATGGCGACGGAAAAGTTCCTGCGCAACGAACAAAAACCGTATGCAATGTGACAATGCCCGCCTCGAGACCTGCCAAATAAAGTTATCGCTGAGTCATCGACTGTCGTTGTAAAATTCCGCAGCAGCGCCCGTCATCGATAGGGAGGCCGAGCCAAAGGTTGCGTCAAAGACGCATGTCTGATTCATATCCCTTGCTCGGGATGAGCTGATTTGATTCGTTTTCGGTATTTCATCCGGCAATCCCATCCCGTGCCAACTATGCCAGTTCGCTGCAGGCAAGGAAGGACAAAGTGATGTCGAGCAACTCCAAGCATCCGGAAATCACCGAAATGAAGCCAAATATAACTGTGATTGGTGTCGGCGGTGGTGGCGGCAACGCCGTCAACAACATGATCCGCGAGGGGCTTCAGGGAACGGAATTCGTGGTCGCGAATACCGATGCCCAGGCACTGACCATGTCGAAGGCTGGCCGCTTGATACAGCTCGGTGTGAATGTAACGCAAGGCCTTGGAGCCGGATCGCAAGCGGAAATCGGGCGGGCGGCGGCTGAGGAAAGCATCGACGAGATCATGGACTATCTCAACGGAACTCATATGTGTTTCGTAACCGCCGGTATGGGCGGTGGAACTGGGACAGGAGCTGCTCCCGTGATCGCACGGGCAGCACGCGACGCCGGCATATTGACGGTGGCTGTCGTGACGAAGCCATTCAATTTTGAAGGGACCCGCCGCATGAAGTTCGCAGAGGACGGGCTCGAATTGCTGCGAGACAGCGCCGATACGCTCATCGTC
>NZ_JBFUMG010000653.1:0-2288 GCF_054049495.1 Phyllobacterium sp. P5_D12
CTCCCACGAGCGGCAGGGTTCTCTACGTGCCGATGAAGAATGTCGACCCCAAGAACGGCACGATTACTTTTGACGACGAAAACGGCACCGAGACTACCGTTCCCGTGACGGGTGGTAATGTCAAACTGCAATGGAAGCCTGACTTCGGCATGCGTTGGGCGGCTCTCAGTGTAGATTTCGAGATGTTCGGCAAGGATCATCAGACAAATGCAATCGTGTACGACCGCATTTGCGAGATTTTGGGAGGTCGGGCGCCCGAGCATTTCGTCTATGAGCTGTTTCTCGATGATGTTGGCCAGAAGATATCCAAGTCGAAGGGGAATGGCATCAGTATCGACGAATGGCTGACCTATGCGCCCACGGAAAGTCTCGGCCTTTACATGTTCCAGAAGCCGAGAACGGCCAAGCGTCTATATTTCGATGTCATTCCCAAGGCAGTGGATGAATATTTCACCTATCTCGCCGCCTACGAGCGCCAATCCTGGAAAGACCGGCTGAACAATCCTGTCTGGCACCTGCACAATGGTAATCCGCCGATTGTGGAGATGCCAGTACCGTTCGCGCTTCTGTTGAATCTCGTCAGCGCTTCCAACGCTGAAAACCGTAGCGTTCTCTGGGGTTTCATTTCCCGCTACGCACCCGGTGTGACCCCGCAGAACAGTCCGGAACTTGATGCACTCGTCGGCTACGCTATCCGTTATTTCAATGATTTCGTAAAGCCGACAAAGAAATTCCGGGCACCCGACGAAGTGGAACGTCTGGCACTCGAGGGGATGGACAAAACGCTCGCAGCCCTGCCTGACGATGCCGACGGTGGCATGATTCAAAACGCCATGTTGGACGTGGCCCGCGGCATCGAACGCTATCAGGACCATGCGAAAAAAAGCCCGGAGGGGGGCCCGGGCGTGTCCGTATCGTTCTTTCAGATGCTCTATGAGGTTCTTATTGGCCAAGAACGCGGACCGCGCTTCGGATCGTTCGTGGCACTCTACGGAATCGCCGAGACGCGCGCATTGATTGCGAGAGCGCTCATGGGACAATTAACTTGAGATAGTGCGCCTCAAATTCTCTCGGAGGGACGAATGATCGATCACACAGGTGTCGTTGTAAGTGACTTCGAGCGAAGCAAGAAATTCTATCGGGAAGCGCTCGCTCCAATTGGATACGAGTTGCTCCACGAAGTTCCAGCTTCGGTAACGGGAAGCGCGGATGTGGCGGGTTTTGGCGAGGGTGGCAAGCCCGACTTCTGGGTAACCAATGGCGAGCCTAACAAACCGCCGCTTCACATCGCCTTTCGTGTCAAAAGCCGCGATATCGTCAATRCTTTTCACGCGGCTGCGATAGCGGCTGGCGGTAGTGACAACGGACGACCCGGATTGCGTCCGCATTACCATCCCAATTATTACGGCGCGTTTGTGCGAGACCTTGACGGCCATAACATCGAGGCTGTTTGCCACGAAGCATAGCTATTCCGGGCGCGGTGGGAATGGGGCGTTTGGTACAGCCAATGGCGGCGGAGACGGTAGCGGCTCGGCAGCAGGTTCCGGCGCATCACTGACCGACGGTATGGGCAAGTTGGCTGAGGCTGGCAGCGCTGCGGGCGGCCTACCGAAGATACCAAGCTTGGCTTCCTCGGCTTTCTTCATTCTATCCGCCATTACCGTTCCATCCTTCGCGCGCGCCCAACCATTCTGCACCAGCCACTCGGCAAGATCCGCGTTGCCGAGCCTGCATTGTGTGGCGATGATATCGTCGGGCGGTTGTCCCGGCACGTTGCATTCGACAGCGCGAGAGCGTAGCCAATTGCGGAACGCGGTCCGTGCAGCCATGCCACACGGCCATACGTTACCGCCATCCATCATGCAGGTTTCCTCCGGTTGAACTACCTCGATCCCATCCAGCGCGATTCGGTAACCGCCTGCTTCAATTGTGCCAGCTGCGGTAGCGACGGGGCGATAAAGGAGCACAGGCTTGGCAGTATTGTCGACAGGCGCCGGAGGTGGCGCCGGCGTAGGAGCTGTCGGCAATGCGGGAAGCATTTCCAGCGTTGTACTCAGGGGTGGGCGAGGCTCCACCCGTTCGAGCGGTGGATTGTCAGTACCTGAGGGAGCCATCGCATCCGGATCGACCTGGCGCGCTTGCGGTGATGTAACCCTTCCCTGCGGCTGTGTAGTTTCAGATGTATCTTCCGGCGCGGCGTTGGTCATCTCATTGGGCAGTTCGAAATTCTCTGGCGTGACATTGACACCTTGGCTTTGACTAGGCGTATCGATGCCCCCGTTAAAGGG
>NZ_JBFUMG010000654.1:0-2270 GCF_054049495.1 Phyllobacterium sp. P5_D12
CCCGGAATTTCCGTATCAATCTCTTGATAGGCAGACCAGATTTGTTTCGGTTTAGTGCGGTACCCGGAAACTAGCCGTGTTCCAGCCAAATTCCAAGCCTTTTTTCAATCTTTTTACAGTGGTGTGAATAAAAGTGCCCTTTCGTGCCCACCAATATCTCTCTGGACAGCACCCAAAGCGAATTTCTCCTTCGAAAAGATCGCCTCGATATCACTACGTTGTCCAAAACCGATTTCCAATGCGACCGCACCACCCTGCCTGAGATGCTGCCGGGAGTGCCCGGCAATGATTCGGTAGGGGGTTAGGCCATCCTGCCCGCCATCCAGAGCCCCGATCGGATCATGCAGCGCTACTTCACGTTGCAAGCCTTTTATATCGGGGGACGGTATATATGGCGGATTGGAAACAATCATGTCGAATGAGCCATTTACCTCGGAAAACCAATCCGAATGAAGGCCTGCAAAACGATTTGATACATTGTTGATGTGGGCATTGTCACGCGCCGTATCAAGTGCACCCGCAGAAATATCGACGCCCACTGCGCGTAATTGGCTGAATTGATCGAGCAACGCCAAGGCAATCGCGCCCGTCCCGGTTCCAAGGTCGATCAGGTCCGCGACACCCTGTTCCTCGATACGCTGGCGCAGAAACGGGATCGCGAGTTCCACCAGGGCTTCGGTGTCGGGCCTGGGCTCGAGTGTATCGGCGGAAAGCCCAAGTTCGATACCAAAGAAGGCACGTTTGCCGATGATGCGATGCACGGACTCGCCATTGATTCGCCGGGTAAGAACTGTGTGAAGCCGCGCAACGATCGTCTGGTCGATCGGGCGGGCCGGATTGCGGATCGCCTCGAGCTGATCGCAGCCCGTCAGCCATTCGACCAACAGCCGTGCGTCGAGATCGGCCGTTTCGAGTCCCGCTTTTGCTAAAAGAACGCGGGCCTCTCTGTGCACATCGGCGAGGCGGGTCCCATGCTCTACCATGACGCTCAAAAGCTTTCGTTCATCTGGGCAAGTAGTGCCGTCTGGTAATCGGAGATCAGCGCGCCGATGAGCTCATCGAGATCGCCCTCCATGATGCGATCGAGCTTGTAGAGCGTCAGGTTGATGCGATGATCGGTCACACGCCCCTGCGGGAAATTATAGGTGCGGATGCGCTCGGAGCGATCACCCGAACCGACCTGGCTGCGCCGGGCTTCGGAACGCTCGCTGTCCGCCTTCTGGCGCTGCATGTCGAACAGGCGCGAACGCAGAACCTGCATGGCCCGGGCACGGTTCTGGTGCTGCGACTTCTCCGCCTGCACGACGACGATGCCGGAAGGAATGTGCGTGATACGCACCGCCGAGTCGGTCGTATTGACGTGCTGACCGCCCGATCCCGATGCACGCATTGTATCGATACGAATATCGTCGGGGCGGATATCGATGTCGATCTCCTCGGCTTCCGGCAGTACGGCAACTGTCGCGGCGGACGTATGGATGCGGCCACTCGCCTCGGTATCCGGAACGCGCTGTACCCGGTGGACACCCGATTCGAACTTCAGCTTGGCGAAAACGCCCTTGCCCGAAACCATGGCGATCACTTCCTTGTAGCCGCCGGCTTCGCCATCGCTGGCCGATATCAGCTCGACGCGCCATCCGTTTGCGGCCGCATAGCGCTCATACATGCGAAACAGATCGCCGCCGAAAAGCGCAGCCTCCGAGCCACCAGTGCCGGCGCGAATTTCGAGGATGGCGTTGCGCTCGTCAGCGACGTCTTTCGGCAAAAGGAGGACCTGGATATCCTTCTCCAGTTCCTCGATACGCTCCTCGATGTCGGGCAGCTCGGCTTCCGCCAGTTCACGCATGTCCTTGTCGGTGGTGCCGTCATCGAGCATGGCTTGCAACCCTTCCGCTTCGCTGCGCGCAGCGAGCAGATCGCGAATCTTGGCGACCACGGGCTCAAGCTCGGAATACTCCGAAGCCAGCTTCACATAGGTTTCGGAATCAGGATTGCTCGCCATCTGCGTCTCCATCATGGAGAAACGCTTCAGCAGTTGATCCATACGATCCTGCGGAATAGAACTCACTCAAACCTCACAATGGAACGCCAGCTCGCTCCGCGAACTTGGTAAGAACATGGCGCAACGAACCGGTTTCGCCGTGATTGTCGATCGCATCGGCGAGTTGCGCGGTAAGCTCTGCGACATCGACCGTGCCGAGCATGGCCTTGATCGGGCCGATCGACGCGGGCGACATCGAGATGGAGCGATATCCAAGCCCGATCAGCGC
>NZ_JBFUMG010000655.1:0-2270 GCF_054049495.1 Phyllobacterium sp. P5_D12
TCGCTTGTGCCTCGATTTCGAAGCCACGGGAATTGACCTCGCCGACCTGGAATTGCGCGTTAAACGGTCCAGTGAGCACGTTCTGCTTCGTCAAATCGAACAGCGAAGCCGTGATGAGACCGTCAAAGCTTGTCGGCTGGTATTTTACGCCGACTTCGTATTGCTGGCCGGTTTCAGGCTTCAGGAACGCAAGATTGCTGTCGACCCCGATCTCCGGACTGAAGAATGTCGCGACGCTCGCATAGGGCGTGATCCCATTGTCGAATTCATAGGCGATACCTGCCCTTCCGCTGGCCTGACCATCATGCCCGTCATATTCCGGTGTGCCTTGTGCGTCCGTAGTCACATAATCATAGCGGCCGTTCAACGTGACGAGCCAGCCATCGCCAAAGCGCATCTGGTCTTGCGCGTAGACCCCGATCTGATGGCGCTTGACGACCTGGTCGATGTAAGGAGCGAACATGGGACCTTGAGGCACGCCATAAACGGGGTCGACTGCGCTAATGGGCGTTGACGCGCCGGTTGCCTGGATCTGATCGATGTCGAAGAACTTGTATTCCGCACCAAACAGGAGCGTGTGCTCGATCGCACCAGCAGTGACCTGGCCTTCAAGCTGATTGTCGACCACGAACGAATTGACCGTCGTATCGTGCATGAAATTGATGCGCGAGAGATCGTAATTGCCGTCGATCGGCTGGGCGGAGAAGGCATCGTATCCAAATGGATATAGATTGTGTTCGCGCACGCCGCTGTAGCCATAGCGAAGGTTCTGCCGCACGGTCCAGTCATTGTCGGAAGTGTGTTCCATTTCATAGCCGATGGAGGCTTGGTCGCGGTTATAGTCGTCGATCGACGGCTCCGTGAAATTTGCCTTGCGATCGATCTTGCCGAAGGGCGCGTCGACTACAGTTCCATAGTAAGGCAGGAAGCTGCCACCGTCATGGGTAAGGTCCTGATGCGTATAGTTGGCAAGAATGGTGAATTTCGTCACATCATCCGGCTTCCAGGTGATACTGGGCGAAATGACCCCAAGGAAATCCTTTGAAAAATCGGTGTAATTGTCACCGCCGGATATTTTACCGTTGATGCGATAATCGACCACGTCGGATGCCTTGTCGCCAATATCGAAACCAAGGTAACCATTGCCATAGCTGTTGATACCGGTTTCGACATAGCGCAGACGTTCGCCGGTCGGACGCTTGCTGATGTAGTTGACGATGCCTCCGGGATTGCTGCCGCCATAAAGCACGGCAGCAGGTCCCTTCAGAACATCGATGCGCTCAATGCCGAATGTATCGATAAAGAAGCCGCCGAAGCCAAAGCTGAAATTCTGCAACCCGTCGAGATATGTCCCCTTCTGCGTCGCATCGAACCCGCGGATGTAGATCCAGTTCGTGTCATTATCGACGCCGAAGGGCTGGGCAAATACGCCAGAGGTATAGCGCAGGGCCTCGTCGATCTTCTGCGCACCCTGGTCATCCATCTGTTGTCTCCCGACAACAGATACAGCCTGCGGAATTTCCGCGATGGGGGTATTTGTCTTGGAGCCGGTTGCCGAGCGCTTGGCCACATAGCCATTGATCGGACCGATTGCAGAACCATCTGAATTGCCACCCTCGATGACGATTGGGTCCAACTGGATGGTGGCATTGGCGTCCTGCGCACGCGTGCCGGTTGCTGACAGCAATACAAGCGCCGCCGTCCCGCCAAGCAGCGCACCAAATGCCGACCGATAGACACCACTCATGACAATCCCCTACTCATATTTCCCAGAGCCAAAACGCAGCGAGTGCAATCGCTCTCCGAGAGCTCGAATATAAGTTGAGTACATATATCAACTTTAATTTTCGGGATTGATTGTTTCTGTTCTCTTTTGAACTTTTTTGGGCCGTTTTCGTGGTTGTCGAAGTGGTCCGGCGCTACAACTGCCGATCCCGCCGCCAGACAGCCGGCGTCACGCCCACCACCCGCTTGAATACGCGCGTGAAATGCGCCTGATCCGAGAAACCCGCGGCGGCGGCTACGCGCGTCAGCGACGATCCGGGCTTCTCCAGCAGCGTCTGCACTTTCCTGATACGGGCGCGTATCTGCCATTGATGCGGGGCTGTACCCGTCGAGGCCTTGAAGGCATGGCTGAAGTAGGATTGCGACAAGCTTGTTAACTCCGCCAGTTCATGGAGGCGGATGCTTCGCATGCAATTGTCTTCGATATAGCTTGTGACCGTCCGCAACTGTCGCGGCGAAAGCTGGCTGCGTTGCCGTTTCTTGCC
>NZ_JBFUMG010000656.1:0-2269 GCF_054049495.1 Phyllobacterium sp. P5_D12
GACAGCTGCAGACCCGCAAGGATCAAAAGCGCCATGAACGGCGTGGTTTTCCACACGTCGACGATCAGCACAGCGATCATCGCAGTATCGGAACTTGCGGTCCAGGCAATCGGATGGTCGATCAGGCCAACGCGCATGAACAGATCGTTGAGGATGCCGAACTGATCATTCATCATCCATCCCCACATGCGGGCCGATACGATGGTCGGGATCGCCCAAGGGATAAGGATAGCCGCTCGAACGATGCCCCTGCCCTTGAATTCGGCATTGAGGACGAGAGCTATGATCATTCCAAAAACGGCTTCCAGCGCCACCGAGATAACGCTGAAGCGAACCGTGTTCCAGACAGCATTCCACCATGCCGGATCGACCAGCAGACCGGAATAAATCGTCCGCCCGCTTTTGAGCTGTATCCACGACAGATAATTCTTGAAGCCTACCCACTTGGCCGCATCGATGTTGGTCAGCGAGGCATCAGTGAAGGAAAAATAGATCGTACGGAGCAGCGGCCAGCCCGCAACAACCGCCAAAGCCAAAATCATGGGAAGAAGAAACAATCGCGCGGAGCGCGAGCGCTGACGCAAAAGTTCCGAACGTACAGTGGGAGAGGCTGTCATCAAATTCCCGCCCGCGAAGGTTACATTCAGGTTTGATCAGGCAATCGGTGCGAACGGTTTAAGATAGGTCCAATCGCACCATGCCGTCGACTGGCAGAGGTTACCAGCTACCCCCCTGAAGTTCCGTCAGCTTGGCTTCCAGAAGCTCAAGATTATCTGCAGCAGTTCCGTTGCCGGACAACGTGTCGTGGACCGCGCTCCAGAACATCGACGACACTTCGTTGTATTTAACCTTCGTGGGTGCGGATGGACGAGGCACGGCCGTCTCGAATACCGGCTTCCAGTTCGTGATTACCGGTTGAGCCGCGGTAATATCCTTATCGTCGTAGAGAGCCTTCAGCGTAGGCAAATTGGCGATTTCGATCGCCCGTTCCTTCTGTTGTTCAGGCGCGGCCAGGAATTTGACCAATTTGATCGCTTCCTCCGGTGATTTTGTATATTTTGAGATGGCGAGATTCCAGCCGCCCAACGTCGCTGCAGAACTCTGCCCCTCTTTCGAGCTCGGCAGGGTCGTCACGTCGAACTTGCCCTTGATCGCGCTGTCCGGGCCATTGCCCAGCGCATAGGCATAAGGCCAGTTGCGCATGAAGACGGCGTTCCCCGTCTGCCAGACACCGCGGCTCTCCTCTTCCGTATAGGCAAGAACGCCCTTCGGTGTAATCGTATCGATCCAGCCCTTTGCCCGGTCGACTGCGGCGACTGCTTCCGGATTGTTGATGGAGATTGTCCCGTCAGGCTCGATAATCTGGCCGCCGCCAGAAGACTTGATCCATTCAAGTGCGTTGCAAGTCAGGCCCTCATAAGCGTTACCTTGGAAAACAAAGCCATACATCGCCTTGTTACCAGCGTTGCGTTCGCCCTCCTGGATTTCCTTGGCGGTCGCAGCCATCTCGTCCCAGGTTTTGGGAACCGGCTTCTTGTATTTCTCCAGAAGATCCTTGCGGTAGTAGAAGGCCGGCGCATCAGTATACATCGGCATGGCAACGAGTTTGCCATCAACCGTCTGGCTTTGGATCATCGATGGAAAGTGTTGATCGACGACATCCTTCATGGCCTCTGTCAGATCAAGAAACTGGTCGGCCAATTGAGGCGCCCAGATCACATCCGTACGGTAAACATCGATGTCCGTATTTCCCGCGGCAAGCCAAAGCCGGTACTGTCCAAACTGGTCGGAGCTGTTTGCAGGCATGGCGACAATTTTGACCTTGTTGCCCGTTTCCTTTTCGAAACGATCGAGCTGCTTGCGCAGGAACTCGCGCCCGTTACCCGTATCACCGGAGACGATTGAAAGGTCGGCGGCGAACGCGCCCGAACAGATCAGCGTTGTAGCCAAAAGGCCCGCAAGGATTGATTTCGCTCTCATGATTTCCTCCCGTAAATCCAAGATGGAACAACGCGCGCTAGCGGTGCGCTGTTCCAATTATGAAAACTCCTCCTCAAACACTGTGGACCATTGGTGCAAAATACCCACCCAAAGCGCTTTGGGCAAAAGGTGACAAAGGCAAGTCTTGCTGTCAAGTTCGAATATCCGATGTCTGTTAAAATCCAGCGGATAACGGCGGTCTGATTTCCACCCGCTTCCATCTTGAGTTGAAATTACTTCCAAAGCGCTTCGAAATTGCGCTATAGTTGAGCTCTAAACGTCGTCTGAT
>NZ_JBFUMG010000657.1:0-2268 GCF_054049495.1 Phyllobacterium sp. P5_D12
TTCATGTGCCGCACCTTTCCGGTCATTCCAGTACCCTCGCTGAGGGACATCCATACGCGGACCTTCGGTGCAAATATACTCAAGACGTCAACGATCACGTCAGTGTCACAGCCGACGTCTATCTTCATCTCATCGCTATAGTTGCGATTCGTCAGCGGATCCAGACCGCCGAAATCGAGGCCGCCAGATTTGCTGAAGGTGCAAGTCGTATTCAGCGCCGACGCCGTTCCCGAAGCCAGCATGTTTCAGGTCAAGAAGCGTTCCGGTCAAAATGCGAAGTAAATCCAATTTTTGTTGAAAATCATCTGGCGCCTGTTACCAAATAAACACATAACAACTTCTGCGTGTTTCTGGATATTATACTTTAGTCTATTGTCTAGAACGTTTCATGTGAGTCTCCAGCACCATACTCATGACGGGTGCCGTATCGACGCATGACGGAGATCAAAAATCGGGTGCAGTTTCACCATATCGCGTGGCCTGATGTTCAATCATCAATTGCAAACGCAAGGTGCTTTATTTCAGTTATTCGAAAACGCTGCCTTGCAAAAATCAACTTGAACATTTGTGACATTCCCGTGAATAATGGCCCAAGGGGTGCGGGACGATTGAACAGATGCTGAATGAGACGATACCCGGGGATGCGGTGACCCAGACGAGATTTCTGACACCGGACAATGTCAGCGCGGTGCTGAAGGGCCTGCCGCTCAAGGCACAGGCGGCGTTGCGCGCTGCAGCGCACCTGCCACGAGGCACCTTGACCATCACCACGCCCGACCGGAACGTCTTCAAGGTGGGTGGGCGTCAGCAAGGCCCCGATGCCTCGGTTGTGCTTCACAACTGGAACTTGCCGGGCAGAGCCTTTGCAGGCGGCACCATCGGCGTTGCCGAATCCTATATGGACGGCGATTGGGATAGCCCCGATGTGACTACTTTTCTCGAGCTCTTCGTCGTCAATGAAGAGGTGGGTGAAGACCTTGCCGGCGGATCCAACTGGTTTATCAACACCGTACAACGCCTGCGCCATTGGCTGAACGACAATACGAGGGTCAGGTCACGCAAGAATATCTCGGCACATTACGATCTCGGCAATGCCTTCTACCGGGAATGGCTCGATCCGACGATGACCTATTCCTCGGCGCTCTTCGCTGAAGGCGTCAATGATCTCGAAGCCGCCCAGACCGCCAAATACCGGGCGCTCGCCAACAATATCGGCATCACCGCTGGGTCGCGGGTTTTGGAGATCGGCTGCGGCTGGGGCGGTTTTGCTGAATATGCAGCGCGTGAGATCGGCGCACATGTCACCGGGCTGACCATCAGCCGCGAGCAATTCGACTATGCGACGCAGCGCATCGAAAAGGCCGGGCTTTCCGGCATGGCCGAAATCAAATTTCAGGATTATCGCGACGAGACCGGCAAGTATGACCACATCGCCTCGATCGAGATGTTCGAAGCGGTTGGCGAGAAATACTGGCCGGTGTTCTTCGGCAAGGTCAAGGATTGCCTCAATCCGGGCGGCAGTGCTGGCATGCAGATCATCACCATTAATGACAAGAGCTTCGATCGCTATCGTAAACGGCCGGATTTTATCCAACGCTATGTCTTCCCGGGCGGAATGCTGCCAACACCGGAGAGGCTGAAAAGCCTGGGCAAGGAGTTCGGCCTCGACCTCTACCGCGAAAATATCTTCCCGCAGGATTACGCCCGCACGCTGGCCGAATGGCGCGAGCGCTTCTGGGGTTCGTGGGACCAGCTGCGCAATCTCGGCTTCGATGGCCGCTTCAAAAAGCTCTGGGAGTTCTACCTGTTTTACTGCGAGGCGGGGTTTCGTTCCGAATATATCGACGTGCGGCAGGTGTTTTACAAATCATGACCAATTCGCTCGATGAATCATTTGAGCGTATCTGGACAATCGCCGAATCGCTGCACTTGCCCGAGCTTGTGCGCCGCACAACCCATGGCACACCCTCGTTGAAGGTGAAGACCTTGTTCATCGGGCGTATGAAAGATTGGGAGACCTTTGCAATCCATTGCCCGCTGGAGGAGAAACCGCTGCTGATGGAGAGCGTTCCGAATATCTATTTCGAGATCGACCACTACAAAGGCTGGCCCTACATCCTGATGCATCTGGAGGCTGTTTCCGATGCGGAACTTGGCCATCGCATCAAACTTGCCTGGCATGCCAAGGCGCCGGCGAAAGTGAAAAAAGCGCTCACGGCGGGGTGAAGGTCGCGGGAAACCGGTTTGGGAACGACCAAAACCAAATCC
>NZ_JBFUMG010000658.1:0-2267 GCF_054049495.1 Phyllobacterium sp. P5_D12
GCCCTGACAACCGGCCGGAACTGCAGCTCGAAAAATATCGTACCATGCTGAAGCGCTGGGACGAAATCGGCAGGAAGCGTGAGCTTTCGGCTGACCAGATCGAACATCTGGTCGCTTGATACACGCAAATATAAATGTTGTGGCCGGCAAAWGCCGGCCACAATCATTCAGGCTTGACGCTCAACCCAATGAGCCAAGGTAGTCGAGTTTCCCGACAGGCACGCCATTGTGGCGGAGGATGTTTTGAGCTGTCGTGACATGAAAATAGAAGTTCGGCAGGACGAATTTCAGAATATAGTCTTCGCCGCTCAACGTTACCCCCAACTTGCCGAATTTCAGCGTAACTTCCTTATCCGCAGTGCCATCAAGCGCTGAAGGATCGACGCTTTCTAAAAATGCAACTGTCTTGGCGATGCGTTCACGCAGCGCGGCAAAATCCGCTTCCTCATCGGGGAATTTCGGAACTTCGACTGACGTCAGGCGGGCGATTACGCCCTTCGATGTGTCACTGGCCCGCTGGATTTGGCCGGAGAACGGCAGCATATCGGGCGCCAGACGTGCGTTGACGAGAACAGCCGGAGCAATTTTCTTCTCTTCTGCGAATGCCTCGGCCTTGTCGATCAACGACGAAAGAACGGAGAAACCGCGGACAAACGCCGGAACGGAAATCTTGTGCATGGATAACATAGGCGGGCTCCTTTGAAGCATTTCAGAACTAGCAGAATCGATGATTGAGATGAATTGATTATCGTGTTGTGACAGCGGTAGTCCCAAGCGCAAATACGTCGCGGCCTCTCTTTTTCAAGGCCACCCGGCAGCTAAATCTTGCGAAGCTTGGGTTCGAAAATTGTGGCGGGGCTATCATCCGCATGAACTATCCGGTTTCGCCCCTGGTTCTTCGCTGCATAGAGGCACTTGTCAGCAGCAACCAACGCCTCCTCCAGACCCTGTCCAGGTCGGTGGATTGATATCCCGACGCTTACCGTGACGTCGAGATCGTTTATCCGGAGATAACTTGAGATATCGCGAACGCCGGTGAGAATCCGATGCGATATCCAATCGGCCTTTCCAAGGTCCGCACCGGTCAGGAAAATGGCGAACTCCTCGCCACCGAACCGCGCGGCGAAATCCCACTCGCCGACGGTGGACCGGATGAGAATTCCAATTTCCTGGAGCACTCCGTCCCCAACGGCGTGGCCGTACCGATCATTGATCGACTTGAAATAGTCGGCATCGATATAGAGGACTGCACCGGCACTGTTATTCCGGTCGCACAAGGCAATCTGTTTCTGCGCCTGCATGTAGAATTCGTTGCGGTTCGAGAGGCCCGTGAGATCATCTTTGCGTAGAGCGAGGTCGAGCCTTAAGGCGGTTTGCTTCAGACGATAATTGAGCCCGACGAGAAAAGCGCCGAGCGGGACGCTCACGATAATAACAATAATTGTCGTGACGATGAGCGCCACATCGAGACGATCCAGTCTTACGACCAAAAAGAAGAGAACCGTGAGCAAATCCGAGGCGGCAATCGCCATGCCGACCATGATCGCTACCTGTTTTAGAGGTGGCAAGTCGCCGAATTTCGTCATCCATAAATCGTAGGTCGTCATTGCCGTCCGCCGAGTGTGTCTTTACTCCATATATCGACAGGACCATAAGGAAAGCTCTTTACGACGAGTGTAATTTTAACTGTTATTATTTTTATCTGACGTTCACCTGAGGCAAATTATTTCAGCCCCATGTTTTATAAACGCGCCCGCCGCTGGAATTATCGCCAAAGTGTTCAAAACTATTTCCCATCAAACAAAACCCATGACGCGATGCGGAATATAAGGCGCTTCCAGCGCAGCAATCTCATCGTCAGATAATTTTATTTGAAGAGATGCAACAGCATCATCTAGATGTGATGCTTTCGTAGCGCCAATTATAGGCGAAGTAACTTTGGTCAGAACCCACGCAAGTGCTATTTGCGCGCGTGGCAGCTTCCGTTGCTCTGCTATTTTTGCAACTGCACTTACAACCTTCTTGTCAGCATCTTCAGTACTGGCATAAAGTGTTTTGCCGAATTCATCGGTTTCAGAACGGGCGCTCGTTTCGTCCCAGTCACGCGTGAGCCGGCCGCGGGCGAGGGGGCTCCATGGAATGACAGCAATGCCCTCGGCCTTGCACAGCGGTAGCATCTCCCGCTCCTCCTCCCGGTAGAGCAGGTTCACGTAGTCTTGCATGGAAACGAAGCGTGTCCATCCCTTCTGACTAGAGGTCGCAAGCAT
>NZ_JBFUMG010000659.1:0-2254 GCF_054049495.1 Phyllobacterium sp. P5_D12
CTGTGATTCTCGAAGATGCTGCCACGCTGACGGCCTGCCAGTAGGAAATGTCACCCCATCGCTTGTCCAGCGCAACAAGATCAATGCTTGCGGCAGTGTCCAAAGCAGCCTTACGCGTTTTGGGCATCAAGGTGCGAAAGCCGGATTTGGCACTGTTCAGCCGTCGGACAAGATCCCCGAACAACTGGTCGTCGCTGATCTGGCGCAGGTCGGCAACGAAAGCAGCTTGCATTTCAATGGTTGGGGGGCTGGTGCGATCCCAGCTCGAAACCGATCTCGCGGTGGCGGGGAGTGTGCGTGCCGCCACCGGGTCGGACACCGCGGACTTCATCATCGTGACGAGCGGTAACGCAAAAAAAACAATAAGGAACAGCAACAGCGGCGCGACAAGCGCCAGGGAAATCACCTGTTTGCTGAGCCTTGGCTGATTCATGGACTGACCACCCAGCAATCGGACGACAGGAAGGAAAGTTGCACCTCATCACCAATCGAAAGCGTGGGCTGGCTGCGGTCCGTCTTGATGGTCAGCGACTGGCTGTCGCTTCGTGCAACCAGCCGCAAATGATCCCCGTGATAGACGATATCGGAGACGGCGGCGGTGATGTTGTTGCCCGCAGCCTCCCGGCGTCCCACCTTTATCCGCTCGGGTCTTATCGACAGGCAAACACTGCTATTTGGGCGAAGGTCCGTGGCTGTTTCAACGAAAACTTGCTGGCCGGCGGGCAACTGGACACGGGCCGTACCGCCTTCGATGCTTTGTACGGAACCCCAGACCAGATTTGTCTCGCCAATGAACTCCGCGACGAATTGCGTGCTCGGATGGTCGTAGATATCCGAGGGTTTGCCAATCTGTTCTATTTTTCCGCGATTGAAAATCGCGATGCGATCCGACATCGTCAACGCCTCCGATTGATCGTGCGTCACAAAGACGATCGTCAGCTTGAGCCGCCGATGCAGATCCCTGATGTCCAATTGCATTTGTTCGCGCAGTTGCTTGTCCAGTGCGCCGAGCGGCTCATCCATCAAGACCACTTCTGGCTCGAAGATCAATGCACGTGCCAATGCAACCCGTTGCTGCTGTCCGCCCGACAGCTGTGACGGACGCCGCTCGGCAAGTGAACCAAGCTGCACCATATCGAGCGCCTTTCCTACGCGCTCCTTCACCTCCGCACGCGGGAGGCTGCGCATTTTCAAGGGGAAAGCGACGTTCTCCGAAACCGTCATGTGCGGGAAGAGCGCATAATTCTGGAAGACGACACCCATATTGCGTCTGTGCGGYGGCAAACTGTCAATTCGTTTGCCGCCCGCCCAGATCGCACCGCTTGTCGGATTCTCGAAACCCGCAAGCATCATAAGTATCGTCGTTTTGCCAGAACCGGAGGGACCAAGCAGGCTGATGAACTCCCCCTTACCGATCTCAAGATTCAGTCCATCTACAACGGTGAGGAGCCCGAAGGATTTGCTGACCTCCTCCAAGCGGATGAATGGATTGTTCAACGTCGATCACCTCGGCTCTCGGGAAGCAATGCGCAATGGCGACGGCTCCGACAAACCGCGGGCCTGTCCGTCACAACGGTGAAGGCAGGACCGCGTATCTCTCAGCGCTCATGCAGGACAAAGTCATTGCGCGAGCCAGGCATTGAACCGCTGCGTCAGGGCCTCGGAATTGTCGGTCCAGAAATCAACATCCAGGGAAATCGCTCCCTTGAGATTGTCCGGCGAAGTCGGAAGCTCGGTCTGAAATTTTGCAGGCACGAGTTTGCCCGCCTCAATGTTGGGAAGTCCGTAGGCGATGTATTCGGGCAATTTAGACTGGTTGTCCGCCTTGCTTGCATAGGCTATGAAGTCCATCGCCGTGTCCTTGTTGGGACTGTCCTTCAGCACTACCCAACTGTCGATAGCATAGATGCTGCCCGGAAACACAAAGCCGAAGTGCTTGCCTTCGGACCTGTTCAAACCGCTGATACGACCGTTATAAGCAGTAGTCATGACCACCTCTCCCGAGGAGAGCAACTGAAGCGGCTGCGCTCCGGCCTCCCACCAGACAATGTTCGGCTTCAGCTCATCGAGTTTTTTGAAGGCTCTATCGACGCCTCCCGGGGTAGCAAGGACGGAGTAGACTTCATCGGCGGCCACACCGTCCGCCATCAAGGCGAATTCAAGCGCGTATTTCGCTCCTTTGCGCAAGCCCCGCTTGCCGGGAATCTTCTTCGTGTCCCAAAAGTCTGCCCAAGAGGCCGGCGCTTGTTTCAAC
>NZ_JBFUMG010000660.1:0-2241 GCF_054049495.1 Phyllobacterium sp. P5_D12
CGCCGAGAAAGAGCGCCTCACATCCGGCCCGCTGATAGGCACGGAAAAGGTCGTGGGCGAATATTTCCGTGCCGCCTGGGTGCAAAGCCGGATGATTGTGTGCAGCGACGAGTACGCGGGTCATCGATCGCCCCTATCGAGCTCGGCCACAAACAGATCCTGATAATGATCCGAAGGAACGCCGCGCCAGTGACCGAATGACTTGGTCGTGACCGACAAACCGGCACGCGTTAGCGCACCATCCAGAAATCCATCGTCGAAACCCACAGCAGCCAGTGGCGGCAGTTCTGGAACGAACCAGCACGGACCTTCGTCGTAACGCTGAAATCCGAGCCGCGCGTCACGCTTTTTCAAGGGATTCTCAGCTGCAACCTTATCGACGACGAAGCATGTCATGAACAGGCGGCCACCTGGCGCAAGGACCCGTTCCACCTCGCGCAGATAGGCGCTTACCTCTTCGTCAGGCAAATGGGTGACGACAGACGTCATGATGATGAAATCGAACTGCTGGTCTTCATAGGGCAGAACGAGTTCGAGCCCATCGATGGMACCCTTCGGATTATACAGCGAGTGTGCGATGTCCAGATGGCGGAATTCGAAGTTGGAATACACAGGGCTGATCATCTGCCGGCACCAGTTGATTCCGCCGGCAACCGGATCGATGCCGCAATAGCTGCCTTTCGCAAACTCAAGGTACTGGGTTAGCGGGACAGCCATGCGCCCAATACCACAACCGATATCAAGCACCCGGCTATCCGATCGCAAACCGCCCTTGCGGATGAAATGACCGAGGAACTCTGCGCCAACGGCCTGGAAATTACCATCTCCAACGAAAATGCTATCCGGGTCAGGACAGGGAAGAAACCGGTTGCGCAGGACGGCTTCCATCAACCACTCGACGTGATCATTGTTGTAGGCGGGGGCAGGTTCGGTGAAAGCTGTCTTGAGTGCAATAACCTCAGTCAAGCGGCGCTCCTTTCAGACTTTTCCTTGACGAAAGAAGTGACAGTGTCCCCGTTCATTTGATCGGGCACCGCTTCATCGAGATAGGTCGTCATCAATTCAGTAATGTCATCGTCCCAGCGCTGTGTATGCAGCCAGGAATTATATTGGCTCGCGAGACCTCGCATGTAGTCGCTGCTGCGACGGATAGATCGGCGTTCGAAGTGGTAGAGAGCAACATTCGGCTCGTAAGCCACCTGAAAACCGATCTGCCGGATTTTCAGGCATAGGTCACTATCCTCGTAGTCCCCGATGACGTAGTCCTCGGTGAACCCGCCGACCAGATCATAAATGTCCTTGCGGGTAACGAGGCACGCACCGGTTACGCCCGGCACTGTTCGCGCAATCTGAGCCGGCGAATAATAGCCCGGCATGCCCTTGTAGAAATGATGGTTGAGCCAGACGCCGCGCTGGTCGCGAGCAAAGTACAACCCGGCATGCTGCAGGGAGCCATCTTCGAAGAGCAGTTTCGGCCCGATCGCACCCAGCTTCTTCTGTTCGAGCAAGGGCCGGGTGAGTGTGTCCAGCCAGCCTGGACCACAGGGGACAACGTCGGAATTCAACATTACGAGCATGGTGCCTGTCGCAAGACTCGCACCGGCGTTACAGGCACGGGCATAGCCGCTGTTGCGATTCATGGTGGCGAGCTTCATCGGCAAATCATGCAGGATATGCAGTCCGCCGAGCATGTGCTCTGTATCGTCCTGGATTTCCGGAGAATCGAGCACAAAAATGACCTCTGCATTCGCCACAAGCCAAGGATCGGTTGCCATAGCCGAAAGCTGGAAGCGCAAAAAGTCGAGATTGCGATAGAGGGGGATTACGATAGAGATGAGAGGAGATGCCGGTCCCAAACCGTATTCCTTGATATCTGCAATCCTCACCGTCTGGCCAAGCTTTTGTTCGACCTCTCTCAGGGCTGGCGCAAGAATGTTTTCGAATACCTGGCTACGTGCATGCTGCGGCGGTACCGCCCGCAAAATGCGGTTACGCTGTGCCGATGGCTCAAACGGCTGCATTGGCGGCACCAGCATCGCGGTTGCACCCGAGACGAGCCGCATCTGAAAGCGCGGCTGCAGCAATGGTCCAAGATTTTTGGCTTGCGGCAGCCAGGCGACAAAACCGGTCACGTCGGCGCCAAGCCCATCCCCGCGTTCGCCAGTCTTGCCAGGAAACTTGTAGAAATTGGGCTGGAGCGGCAGAGCGCTTCCATCTTCTGAAAGATATTCGATGCGGGCC
>NZ_JBFUMG010000661.1:0-2239 GCF_054049495.1 Phyllobacterium sp. P5_D12
CGTGCTGTACCTCGGCCGGATCATGGAGCTTGGACCCTCCGAGCGTGTATTCTCCGGCCCCCACCACCCCTATACGGAGGCTTTGCTCTCGGCTGTGCCGAAACTCGATGAGAGGGAGCGCGTGCGCGTACGACTGGACGGAGAGATTCCCAGCGCCATCAATCCCCCATCGGGGTGCGTTTTCCACACGCGCTGCCCGCGCAAGATCGGTGCAATTTGCGAGGAGCAGGAGCCTCAGCTGTTCACTGCGGAACCGGGTCACACGATCCGATGCCACATTCCCTATGAAGAACTCGCAAGACTGCAAAAAAAGACGCAAGAGGAAATAAGCGCATGAATGATTTGAGAGAGCTGACATTCGTTGAAATCGAATCCTTGGCGACGAAGGCCTTGATCTCTTCAAACGTCAGCATTGAAAACGCTTGGGCAGTTGCCAGATCGATTGCGGCCGCCGAGCGCGATGGGCAGGCAATCGTCGGTCTTTCCTACCTGCCAACTTATTGCGACCACGCGGCATGCGGCAAGGTCGACGGCCATGCGCGGCCCCATCTCGAAAATCTTTCGCCCGCTGTTCTCCGGGTAGACGCTGCAACCGGATTTGCCCACCCCGCAATCGTATTGGGCTTGCAACCATTGGCCGAAGCAGCCCGGAAAAACGGCATTGCTGCATTGTCCGTCGGCAATTCCTATGCGTGCGGATCGCTTGGCTATTTTGTCGAAGAGTTGGCTCAGCAAGGCCTTATTGCGCTAATGGCCGCGAACGCGTCGCCGTCGATAGCGCCATTTGGCGGGAAGACGCCTTTCTTCGGCACGAACCCATTGGCATTCGGCGTCCCACGTGAAGGACGCGAGCCGCTTGTCATCGATCAATCCTCGAGTGTGGTTGCCAAAGTAGCGGTGATCGATGCCTATAATCGCGGCGTAGCGCTTCCCGACGGTTGGGCGATCGATGCCGATGGCGTGCCGACCAACGATGCGGCTGCCGCGATGGGGGGCAGCTTGTTGCCGATCGGCGGTTACAAGGGGTTCGGTCTTGCCCTGGTGGTCGATATTCTGGCAGCGGGGCTCACACGGTCGCATTGGTCGTTCGAAGCGTCGTCATTTGGCGATTGCGAGGGGGGGCCACCCAGAACTGGCCAACTGATCATCGCGCTTGATCCAAAGGTGTTCGCAGGTGCCGGCTTTGCGGCACGGTTGGAGTTGATGTTGAGTGCGGCTCAAGAAGCACCCGCCGTGCGCCTTCCCGGCGATCGCCGCATCGAAACGCGCAGGAAGCACGGCACAGCGATTCAGGTTCCGGCGACTGTGGTCGAAACTGTCGAGCGATACACGAGAGAGGGATCGCCCCATGCTTTAAAAGGCTGATGCCGATCCGGCCGGTCTACCAGTAGAGCGGGTTCGAGTTAAAAGCGGTTAGGACCGCACTATGAACAGATCAAAATCTGTCCACTGATCACTTCGAGCTCAGCCAACTGTCTCGGTCCGCAGCTTTTAGGCCAACACCTCACTTTCGATTTCGCAACATCTCTCCGAAACAATTCTCCCGTAAGCCGACAACCGACGTAATGATCCTGACCGGGCTTAAATGAATGAGTGTCCGAGCCATAAGAATTTGCTTTGGTTGATTAAAAAGCGGCATCGCTGACTGACTCAGGCTGTCTGACAATTGGCGTCGACAAAAGCACTTTGTCTCACCCTCCGTGAGGTATCTAGCAAAACGGGCTAGCGTGGGTCGCAGTTTGCTAACAGAAAATCAATTCATGGACCTATCCATTTCCGGAAAGTGTCGAAGCCTTCGAACGGGCCGACGCGGGGCGCCCACAAGACGTGAAATACAGATCGCAATGCGCTGATAATTTGGAGATGAATGACGTGAGCTGGACACCGAACGGAAAGCATCTGATCGCCGGAGAATGGGTCAAACCTCTACGAGGCCACTGGCGAAGCATTCTAAACGATCATTTGCTCGGCGAGGTAGTGTTCGGGCCGCTCGTGTCCTCGTGCGAGTTCGTTCTGCGGATGACGTGGTCAATCTCGTCAAGGGCGATGCTAGTTGCGGAGGAACGTATAGACGGTGCAACGGAACTGCAGTCCCGATTGGAAACATTTACGATTGTATCTAAATCCTTCGCGACCATCCTCCAAACCACGACAAGCGAGCGAATGTGAACGCGCAGGCTCGCTTCTTCAACTGTAACATCTGGCCAAACGAGACCAACCAGGTCTCTGCACTGGCGAT
>NZ_JBFUMG010000662.1:0-2228 GCF_054049495.1 Phyllobacterium sp. P5_D12
CAATCACAATCGCTCCACTGAGCAAACCAAGTCTATTCATTGCGTAAACTCCCGAGATTGATTCCTGCTGCCGTCTATCGAATGGGCTGAAAGTGGCTATTGTCCTTAAGGGAAGGCAATCATTCGCTTAAGCAGCCAAAGCCTTGTCGAGGGCGTCGATCAGGGAGGCGGCGGCAAATGGCTTGCGCAGATACGCAACGCAGCCCACCCGCGCCGCTTCCGCTTCCAAAGTATCGTCTTCGAGAGCGGTCATGAAAATTACCGGAAGCTTTGAGCCGGAATCCCTCAATCGGCGCTGCAATTCGATCCCGGACATGCCGCCGAGATCGACGTCGAGCACAAGGCAATCAATTTGGGTGTCGGTTTGGCCCAGATAAGCTTCGGCCGAGGAAAATCCTTCCGTCGTAAAGCCGTGGRCGTCGAGCAGGCGCTGGACACTCCTCAACATGCTCGGATCGTCTTCCACGACAGCAATCCTCCATGGCAGCTTCTCCACCTCGTCCTCTTTTCAGCCGGCCTCTGAATGTTACCAGCTCGACCGATGATAGGACTGACAGCTAGCGTCGTATATTGTCCTAAGGGGAAGTATTAAGGGCGCCGCTCTGGCTTCGACGAAGTATCCCACAATCCCATTCTCTCGGCGATCGACACGGCTTCCGCCAGCGATTTGGCCCCCAGTTTTTCCATGACGCAGTGCCGATGGGCCTTGACTGTTCGCTCGGACGTGCTGATGGCGTAGGCGATTTGCTTGTTACGGTTGCCCCGGACCATAAGACGGAACACCTCGGATTCACGCGGGGTCAAGCTCGCTACAAGTGCCTCGAGCGCATGAACGCGATCGTGTTCAAGTTGACGCTTTTCGAACTGCAGCAGCGCCCGGTCGATCGCTTCCTTCAGGGCCTCGCCGGAAGCCGGCTTCTCCAGGAAATCTTCGGCACCCGCCTTGATTGCGCGCACGCCGGCCTGGATGTTGCCCTCGCCGGTGAGATAAATGATGGGCAGCAGCGGCGCTGTTTCGGCAAGACGCTCTTGCAAGGCGGCCCCGCTCAAGCCGGGCAGTTGGAGGTCGAGGAGAATGCAACCCGGCTCCGGAGTCGGCAACCTCGTCAGAAACTGGTCGCCCGATTCATAGAACGCCACTTGGAAGCCGTATGATGCGATCAATCGGCCCACGGCGGTTCGAAACGAGTTGTCGTCGTCGACGATGTGGATGACGGGGTTCATGTCACGCACCCGCTTCGCACGAGAGGCAGGTTGAAACGAATGACAGCACCACCCTCGGGATTGTTGCCGGCCCAGATCTTGCCTGCATAGGTTTCGACGATCATCCGCGCGATGGAAAGACCAAGCCCCGTTCCTGTCGGCTTGGTCGTATAAAATGGATCAAAGATACCGACGAGCTGTTCGCCGGGAATGCCGCATCCAGTATCCGAAATCGACAACTCAACCTTGGATTCCTTGGTAAGCCGGGTCTGGAACACCAGCCTTCTCTCGGTCGACACGTCGAGCATGGCATCCATCGCATTGGTGGCGAGATTGAGAATGACTTGCTGGATATGGACCCAGTCGGCCCGCACCCGCAATTCCTCCATTGCGCCACTGCAACTGACCACGATGTTTCGCCGCTCGGCTTCGGGGCGGAGGATTTTGATCGCGCTGCTGATCACTTCGTTGAGGTCGAATTCCTGCCATTCGATTTCACTGCGCTTCTTCAGCAGTCCCCGCAACCGCGTGATGATGTCGCCGGCCCGCTGGTCGTCGTCTTTTATGTCGATAAGGATCTGCTTGATCAGATTGAGGTCGGGTGTCTCGCCCCGGAGCAACAGCTCCCCCGCCTCGGCGTTGCTGCGGATCGCGCCGAGCGGCTGGTTGAGTTCATGCGCGATCGAGGCGGTCAACGCGCCGGCCGTCGCGGACTGGTTGAGATGCACGAGTTCGAGGAGACGGACGCGCAATTCCAGTTCCGCGGCACGGCGGCGGCGGCGTTCGACAAGAAGGCCGGCAATCACGACACCTTGCGCCGTGATGACGGCGAGTGTGGTGAGGACCGCCAGCCAGTGCTCTTGCCAGAGGGTTTTCTTCTTGAACCATTGAATCGTTCCCGCGGGGAGATCGCTGTCCGACAAGCCCCAACGCTTCAGTTGTCTTGCATCTGCAATATAGATCGGCGCAGCGTCGACATTGACAATCGGCTTTCCTGCCACCGCATCAAGGGCGAGGTCAGCAAC
>NZ_JBFUMG010000663.1:0-2222 GCF_054049495.1 Phyllobacterium sp. P5_D12
CGGCCTGATAGAGCGGATACCCTTCGTCGTGGTCGACCAGATCAACAAAAATCTCCAGCTTGTCCGGCTCAAGGCTGTCACGGACAAGCTTCTTCAAGGCCGCGAACTCGCGCGAGGTCTTGAAGATCGAAAGCTGGTTCCAGCGGCCGAAATTCGCATACCACGAGGCGGGGACTTCGAGGGTCTTGTCGAAGCTTCGAAACAAGCTGCCTTTGCCGATCTGCGGCGCGACGATCTGATCGATCATGCGATAATCGAAATGATCTCCGGCAACGCCTACGCCGGAATGGCCGATCGGCGTCGCGCTGAGCTTGCCAGCGGATGTTTCGAAGCGGATGATCGAATAGTCGGTCGTGCCGCCACCGAAATCCGCCACCAGTACCGTCGCGTCGGCCTTGAGATTTTGGGCGAAGTAGAATGCTGCCGCGACCGGCTCATAGACGAAGTGGATTTCTGGAAATCCAAAGCGCGTCAATGCTTCGTTGTAGCGCTCGGTCGCCAGCGCGGGATCTGGATTTGCACCGGCAAAATGGACGGGGCGTCCAGTGACCACACGCGTGATATCCGCCGGCCAGTTGTCGTCTGCATAGACTTTGAGGCGCCGCAGGAATATCTCCATCAGGTCCTCGAAAGTTTGGCGCTTGGCGAAGATCAAAGTGCCTTGGAACAGCGCACTTGCGGCAAAAGTCTTGATGGATTGCAGGAAACGGCATTCGCCGGGATGGTCGATGAACTGCCGGATGGCAGCATGTCCGGCCTCGACTTTCAAAGCGGATGCGCCTGCGAGGGGATCCTTCATAAAGGACAAGGCGGTTCGCATGCTGTCGGCGGTGCCGGCCGCACTGGTGAAGGCCAGCGAGCGGGTCGACGATCCATCGGCCAAGGCCATAACCGTATTTGTCGTGCCAAAGTCGAAACCCAGCGCCTGAGCCATGGCAGCGCTCCTTTTGTACCGGAAATTGAGTGGTCGAGAATCTATGAAGGGCTGCGCAAAGCACCGCCTCGAATGGGAGCGCGCGTCATGGCATAGCGGGGCGGTGGATGCAAGAGACCTAGGCTTGAACTTGCGGATGTTCGGTATTTTTGATGAAATCCACAAAGGCCCGAAGCGGTGCAGGCATATGCCTGCGGCTCGGATAGTAGAGACGCGGGCCCGTAAAACTCTGCCACCAGGGGTCAAGCACAGGGACAAGCTCGCCGCTGGCGATGGCCGGGCTCAAGTATTCCTCAAACGTATAGATCAGCCCGATACCGGCCATGGCAGCGCCAATCCCGATGTCCGCAGTCGAGGCAATAAGCGGACCTTTAGGCGCGATTTTTAACAGCTTGCCGTTTCGCTCGAATTCCCAGTTTAGAACCACGCCACTGGCAAAGCGGTGACGTATGCAAGCGTGATGGATGAGATCGCGTGGATGCTCGAGCTTACTGTTGCTTGCGAGGTACGATGGTGCTGCCGCGACCATGAAGCGCTGGGTGCGGGGGCCTATCGGGATTGCGATCATATCGCGCTCGATGCTTTCGTCGTAGCGTATCCCCGCATCAAAGCCTGCCGCCAGCACATCGATGAAAGTATCGACGGCTGAAATCTCCAGCGTGATTCCGGGATATGCGGCAAGGAAGCGGTTGATGATTGGCGGCAGGATCTTCTGCGCCACGATGACCGGTACATTGAGCTTGAGCGTGCCGGTGGGGCTGTCGCGAAAGTTGTTGAGCGCATCGAGCGCTCCGGCAATTTCGCCGAGCGCCGGGTCAAGACGTTCGAGCAGCTGCGTTCCGGCCTCGGTTGGTGTGACGCTGCGCGTTGTGCGGTTGAGCAATCGCACGCCAACACGCGCTTCCAGCCGGCGGATGGCTTCGCTCAAGGAAGACGCCGACACACCGCGAAGCGCGGCCGCTGCGCGGAAACTGCGCGTGCGCGCGACAGCTACCAAAGCACCAAGGTCCGACAGATCAGGCTCATTCATTGTGCATTTTTCCGAACAACCCGTACACAATAGACGGGATTATCGCACAAACATAGTTGTTTTATATTGATCGGGAACGTTGAAAAACCGGAGTTAGAATATGCAATATCGTCAACTTGGAAAAACCGGACCGCGCGTTTCCGAAATCGGTCTCGGCTGCATGGGCATGTCGGGTATTTATGGACCCTCCGATCGCGCCGAAAGCATCGCGACCATTCATGCTTCGCTTGATGCAGGAATCAATCTTCTCGATACGGG
>NZ_JBFUMG010000664.1:0-2213 GCF_054049495.1 Phyllobacterium sp. P5_D12
ATATTATAGGGCGGGTAGGTCTGGGCACCTTCTGGCTGGGCCAGACTGTCGAGAATGGTGAAAAGCCGGTCAAAACCGACGGTTGAACGATAGAGCGGGGAAAAATCAACGTGACGCATGTTTAAGCCCTCCTTTAGAGCGACAATGTTTGCGTGTTTTGGCTCTCGGTAGAACTCCCTTTGTGGCAAGTTCCGTCGAACCAGCGACCCCGATATGGCGGTCGCAGAAATTATCTGGTTAGCCCGGCGGCGGATTTCAAGAGGTTACAAAGTGTGGCTGTGGATGAACGCAAAATGAACATCATCTTCGGAATACGTTCACGTGGATGTGACTATAAATGCACCAAGGTTGGAAACGAACCGATACTACAAAGGATACGATAATGAAGAAAACCGTCCTCGCACTTACCGCTGCAGCACTTCTCGTTACCGGGTTTGCTGCTTCGGCAATGGCCGACAGCCGCTATTACCGCGCTGACGCGGCCGCCGAATATCTTGACGACAGCGGTGGCGCCGATGGCTATTTCGTTCAGGAACGCCGCAACTATGATGGCGAGAGCCGCCGCTATTATCGCGATGATCGTCGCGAACGGTTTGGTCCCCGCGACGTCGCGCGCATGCTTGAGCGCCGTGGTTTTCGCGTCCGTGACGTGAACTTCGAGCGTGGGCGCTATTTCGTACGCGCTGCACGTCGTGGCGATCCGGTCCTTGTCGTCGTTTCGCGCGATGGAGATATTCTGGAAACCCGCCGCATGGGCGGTGATCGTTATCGCGATCGTCGCGAAAGCGGTTTCAACATCGAGATAAACCCGGCTTACTGAGTACAAAAGCCGAATTCGTTCCGGGTGTAACGTCCCTTCCATCCGGAATGAACTGACCGGAAACTCTCAGGCGAGTTTCCGGTCATTCTTTTTTCTAGAGCAATCCCAGGAAAAGCGGGAACCGGTTTTCCCTCCGGGATTGCGTAAAACAAAGAGTTGGGGCAAATTTCGCGATTCGAAGAAAAACGTAAATGCTCTAACTGCGGTTTGACCTTTGCAGCGCCACATTTTATCACAGGCAGAGACTATTGGCGGCGAGGAATTGACCAGACCAAATGATCAGACCGCTTGTCGAAACTTCATCCAATCCTATCCCGTCCGGTACACGCGTTGATTCGCTCAATCTTCGCGACGGCAAGGAACTCCGCTATACCATCACCCCGGCCAGTGCCCAGCCTGCGCAGGGCACAGTCATCATCCTGCACGGGCGTAATGAGTGCATCGAGAAATATTTCGAGACGGTCCGCGACGCCGCTAACCGCGGCTTCACTGTTGCGACATTCGATTGGCGCGGCCAGGGAGCATCCAGCCGGCTCCTGCGAAATGCCGCAAAGGGCTATGTGAAAAGCTTTGACGATTACGCAGCTGATTTCGAGCAACTGTTCGAACACGTCCTCCTGCCCGATTGCCGCGGGCCATTCTACATCCTGGCTCATTCCACCGGAGCGCTTGCAGCTCTCTTGGCCGCCCCAGCCCTTTCGAATCGGATCCGCCGGATGGTCCTGATCGCGCCGCTATTGGATATCAATGGCAGCCACGCCAGAAAGACGATTGCGCGGGTTGGCGCGAACACACTTCGTTATGCAGGACTTGGCCGGGCTTATATGCTTGGTGGTCCGCACCAGATAAGGCCATTTGACTTCAATGAAGTAACGTCCGATTCGGCGCGTTACCTGCGCAATTGCGAGATTCTCGAAAAAGCGCCTGAACTGGCCATCGGCGGGCCCACGGCAAGCTGGATCGTCGCAGCGGCCAAAGCGATCAAAAAGATCAGCCGGCCCGAATTCATTGAAACGATCCGCATTCCCATGCTGATGGTTGCAGCGGGATCCGACAGCGTCGTCTCCACCCCGGCGATCGAGCGTTATGCCTTGCAACTGCGCAATTCCACATTGCTTACAATTGATGGCGCCAAGCATGAAATCCTCCAGGAGAAGGATTTCTATCGCGAGCAGTTTTTTGCCGCATTCGACGCCTTCATTCCAGGCACTGGCAGCGAGACGGAATAGAGCATCAACGGTTGAGCAATTCCAGAGTCTTGGCGTGCAGTTCGGGCGTCGCAGCAGCAACGATATTGCCGGCCTTCTCCGCTGGACCTCCATCCCACGTGGTGATCACCCCACCAGCCTTTTCGATGATCGGAACAAGCGCCACAATGTCATAGGGATGCAGG
>NZ_JBFUMG010000665.1:0-2209 GCF_054049495.1 Phyllobacterium sp. P5_D12
GGGCAACAATCTGAAGGCTCATCTCGAACATCTGATGAAGCAGATGCGCGATGCTGCCGACGACCTCGATTTCGAAGTCGCTGCTCGCCTGCGCGACGAGATCAAGCGTCTGCGCGAGATGGAGTTGGCAATTTCGGACGACCCAATGGCACGGGAGGTCGAGATGGAAAGCCCGGTCACCGGTCGCACCAAGGGCAGGCACAATGCCGGGCGTGCGATGCACCGTGTGGTTACGGACGAGGGCGACAAGAATTCGCCGCTGTTCCGCAAACCGCAACTCGACGAAATGGGCGGAGACACGACCCGTCCCCTCGCGCCCGGCGTCTTCCGCAAAAATTCGCTGGATGAAATGACCGTTGGGCGCACGGAAAAGCCGGTTATCGGCAATGTTCCTGAAAAGCCTGCATTTACCGGTACGAACCGCAATGACCAGAAGATTATTCGCCGCGAGCGAACAGGTGCTGGTTCATATGAGGACGCTAACGATCGCAAGAAGCGACGTCCGGGCAAGACGGGACGTCCGGGACGTTAACTCAGATTTCGTCTGCAGGTTTGCCGGGGCAGCCGAAAAAAGCTTGGCCTGCGTCGAGAATCTCGTCGGCAAACTCCGGATCATCCACGGCTCGCGACAAGACAACCGCACCAATGAGACCGGCCATCGTCGCCAAGGCTTTCTGGCGTTTTTTGGCTTTTGATCGGCCAGGAACCAAATCCGACAATATTTCCAGCAGCCTTTTCGTACCCTCGGTAAATCGGGTCTGGACTACTCCTCCTTGCCGGGCAATATCCGGCGCAAGCAACGCCATGGTACAGCTGTTTGCCAAGTCACCCTTGTGATTCTTGGCTAGATAGGACGACGTGATCACGGCGAGCGCAACCTCAGGTCCCTCCTGCGCAATTGCAGACCATTTTTCCGCCGACCGCTTCATTGCCGCATCGCAGGATTGAGCAATAAGGTCATCTTTCGATGCAAAATGACCATAGAAGCCGCCATGGGTTAGGCCGGCATTTTTCATCACATCGGCAACCCCAATCCCGTCAAAACCTTTCTGACGAAATTGTTGACTGGCAACTTCAATGATGCGGGCGCGGTTTTCCGCTGCCTGATCTCTGCTGACACGCATGTGCAGTATCCTCGAAAAAGACTATTGACAATTTATATGATTGTCATCATCAATAGTCAATAATGATGATGATCATCATTTAATTCGCGCGGATTCGCACTTCTCGAAAGACAGCCATGATCTCCTCTTCGCTCGCCGCTTCGCTTGCCCGCCGCAATATCCATTATAGCTGGGTCGTCATAGCCGTAACGTTTCTAACGATGCTTGTCACTGCCGCCGCCGTTGGAGCGCCTGGTGTACTGATCGTTCCGCTGGAGAAAGAGTTTGGCTGGGAAACCGAGCAAATAGCCACTGCCTTTTCGATCCGGCTCTTGCTGTTCGGCTTCATGGGTCCATTCGCGGCTGCGTTCATGAATTATTTTGGTGTAAGGAAGGTGGTTTGCGTCGCACTGGTTTTGATCACTGCGGGTCTTTTCGCCTCTTTGKCTATGACGGAAATCTGGCAACTAATTCTCTTGTGGGGCGTGGTCGTCGGCTTTGGTACCGGATTGACTGCCATGGTTCTGGGCGCCACCGTCGCCGCCCGTTGGTTTACCGAGCGCCGTGGATTGGCTTTGGGGATGCTGACAGCAAGCTCGGCTACGGGTCAGTTGGCGTTCATGCCACTCATGGCTTCTCTCAGTGAAAACTACGGTTGGCGCGCAGCAATCATGCTGATTTGCGCTCTATTGCTCATCGCTGTCACGGCAGTCTTCTTCCTCATGCGCGACCGGCCTGCCGATATCGGCCTGCCTTCCTATGGAGACAAGGAGATCACACCCGTTCCGCCCATTACCGGCGGGCTAATGTCCCTCATCACTATGCCGCTGCTTGCTTTGAAGGAAGCGTCGCGCTCGAGCACGTTCTGGGTGCTTTTCGCCACTTTTTTCGTCTGCGGTGCGAGTACCAACGGCCTTGTAGGCACGCACTTCGTCGCCATGTGCGGAGATTTCGGCATGGTCCCCGTAGTAGCAGCCAGCGTCTTGGCCATGATGGGATTCTTTGATTTCTTCGGCACTATTGGTTCTGGCTGGCTCTCGGACCGGGTAGACAATCGTTGGCTGCTTTTTTGGTACTATGGATTGCGTGGCCTCTCGCTGCTGTAC
>NZ_JBFUMG010000666.1:0-2204 GCF_054049495.1 Phyllobacterium sp. P5_D12
TCCCCGTCCCGTCGTTCGTCCAAGCCGGGCCGTGATGATCTGAACTGCCGCCATCAATGGATAGCAAAAAGGCATTGTCCATGCAGTGGCATATCCGAACTGGGCACCTGTCTGGGCATAAGTTGCTATTCCGCTTGGATCATCATCGGCAGCACCTGTGATCAGGCCGGGACCAAGGACACTCAAAAGCCTGGGTTTACCCGCGTCAACGACGGGATCGCGATTGGAATTTGCGGGCTGGAAAGACGTCTGTGTCATTAAAAAATATCCAAATCTTTAGCCGGAGAACTCTGTGCCGGGGCAATGTCTCAAGTCATACGCCTGACAAGCCAAATGTCCGCCCGACCTGGCAGTGGGTGTATCTGTTCCTGGAGGCCGCGCATTAAGTTCTGGTCTCAGGTGGGACGGCTGACCGCCGTAACGTCTCTTGGCACTTTTCAAAATGATAGTCGTCATGGGGTCATCTTCTGTCTAGTTCACGCAAGTGGAAGAACGCCGGGGGCGCTCTTCCATTTCCTTTTGCTAGTGAACGACGCGAACCACGGTCCTGTTTGAAGGATCGACGATCACACGTTGATGGTTGACCACGGCATATGCGTATTTCGGATTATCCGGGACGCGCATCACCCTGACCGTCTCCGGTAGTGGCCTGCCAACCACGACTTTCTCTCGGACGACGACTTCATCTTCCGGTATCGGCTGCTGTTCCACATATGTAACGACTCTCCGTGGCGGCGGAGCGAGTACGGTACCAACAACTGCGCCGGCAACGCCGCCCACAGCAGCGCCGACGGGGCCTCCAACGATTGCACCGGTCACGGCGCCACCGGCAGCGCCATTAACGGTGCCTTCCTGCGCAGAGGCAGCTGTTGCAAAACCAAGCACCAGTGCCCCAGCTACGATCAGTTTCTTGTACATAACCAATTCCTTTCAACAGTCAGAGCCAAGGCGAGAAGAGACAAAAACATCTTCTTTGTCCGGCTTTGCTGTCCGTCGCCCTCGGCTCGTGTTACGTGGACGGCAAAGCTGAAAGGCAAACGTCATCGCAGGTGCGCCGTTCCGAGGTTGGACTTCAGTCTCATGACGGCAGGGAATTGGGCCGATTCAGGACCGGTCGAAAGTCTGATCAAAACACGGCAAAGGTCTGAAATCCTTTGGCAAATGGCCGCCGGTGGAACAAAGCTCAGGACCACAAGTTGTGGCAGCCGAAGGGAACAATTCCACTAGGGAGAGTAATCATGAAACGAATTTTGCTTGCCACGGCCGTGATGTTTGCGGTGTCTGGTGGCGTCTACGCGCAGGACGCAGTTGTGGTTGAAGTTCCACAGCCAGCCCGCGACTACGTTATCGCTCATCCGACCGATCCGGTACTCGTCGAGGGTGATATCGCGGTTGGCACTGCAGTACCAGCGGACGTGAAAGTAGTGCCGATCCCAGACAGTCCGGATTACGGCTACATATACGTGGACAAACAACCGGTTATTGTGACGATGAAAGACCGCAAGATCGTCTACATGTCGAACTGAGTTGCCCGTCACAGAGTGTTCTGGTGGCGGAAGGCTGATCCCTACTATCAGCCGTGGCTTAGCCGCATAATCTCCGAAGAGGGGCGGCTAAGCCACATTAACAAGACGCGCCATATGAGCGGGAAGCGGCGCCTCACTGACTTATAACCCCCGCCTTTGACTTCAGACGGCGCGCCGGAGCTACACTCGGTTCGGCCGTCTTCCTTTGCTACAACCTCAGTCAATACGGCGTCCCGCTCAGGCCCAACTGTTTCGATCCACACGCCGAGCATTTCAACCTCGGGGCGAGGTCCTTGTGCATGGCGCTATGGTTTCGTCCGAGCTTCTCCGCCAGCATCTGCAGATCCATCTTTGTCCGGTATTTGCATCCTAGTCGGTGGCAGAACGCCTAAAGCGTATATCCGTGATCTATCATCGCACCGATTGTGCCGTTTTCGCTTGTATCGACGTGCACCTGGACGGGTTGCACCGTGCTGGTGTTTGACGGCATCCAAAAGGCATCTACGTATAAGCACAATGTCCTCAAGTTGATTTGGACGATCATGGCACGATGAAAACGCCACGAATTTACCGCTATTGCTTCGAGTATGGAACCGACAAATAACATCTGCACTGTGCGGAAGAAACCGTAGCAATGCTGGTTCTCATAACGAGTGCACGCCCTGTCAGCCTCTCGGC
>NZ_JBFUMG010000667.1:0-2202 GCF_054049495.1 Phyllobacterium sp. P5_D12
ATTCGAAGCAATTGCTCGTGAATAACTGCAATAGGATCGTATGGCTTGAGCATGGAAAAATCCGGATGGATGGCGACGCCGAGACGGTTGCCAACGCCTATTTTGGGCAAGCATAAGAGTTACTGGCAAATCCGATCGAAACCTATGAACGTAAAAGGCGTCGAACGACCCGTCTCTACTTGATTGGATCGGGCTTTCGACACTCATCCATACGTCAATATCATCCAGTATCCCAGAGTAGAGATGACGGCTAGGAACAACAAAACTCCAAGCACTCTTTCCATTGGTTCCCCGTTCTGTAGCCGAAATGTCCTGATCAGTTAACTCGGACGAGCGCGAATCTGCGGACGTCTAGGACGTCGGCGCCTCCAAATACTGCCAAATCCACAAAAAGGAAAATGACCATGCGTCTCATAGACGAGTGGCGAACTGTGCTGCGCAAAGCGTGGTCGGTGCGCTTGATCCTACTTGCCGGTCTGCTCGAGGCGCTCGGATCACTGATGCCCTACCTGGGCGTCGTCCTTCCCATCCCAGAAAGCGTTTTCAACGTTTTGTCCGCTCTCACCCTCGGGGGCGAGTTGTTGCTCGCCTCATCGTTCAGAAGGAAATCTCAGATGGCAAGTAGAATACGGAACGCGCTCGTCGGCGTAACGGCTCTTGGTGTGGTCGCTGTCGGCTATGTCGGCGGCAAGGAAGGGCTTCGCCTGGTCACCTATCCGGACATAATAGGTGTTTGGACCGGCTGCTATGGCGAAACCAAGGGCATGAAGTTCACCAAAGGCCAGTGCGATTCCATGCTGGTTGACAGCCTTGTCGTCCACGAAACCCGGAGTGAGGAAGTGCCTGAAAAACCCGGATGCCATCCCCGACAAGTCGTATCTCGCCTTTCTCTCCGGAACCTACAATATCGGAGTAGGGGCGTTCTGCCGGTCTAGCATGGCGCGCCTGGCGAACCTTGGGGATATTCGCGGTGCCTGTAATGCGTTGATGCTTTACGTCAATGCCGGTCCCAAGAAGAACGTGCGTGGCTTGGTCTTCCGCCGTACGGACGAAAAGGCGATGCCTTGAAGGTCTGAAATGACTATCTTCATCGCCATCCTTCGCGCGCTTGGTATTCCGCTCTGCATATTCCTCTTCATGCTCGGCTACTACGAGGGCGTGCCGGTCCTTCGTGACATTCCCTTTGTCGATCAGATCCCGGTCGTGCGCGAGCTGATCGCCGGCCGTGTTCCGACAGAACGTGTGAGGGCGGCCGATGCCCCTCGATCTGGATATGTGCTCGAGGCTGAAAAGAAGGCCGCAGAAGCCAGAGCAGCGAAGATGGAGAAAGACCGTGCCGCCGCTCAAAAGGTCATCGACGCCTACCAGGTCCAGTTGATGAACCGCCAAACTCTCGACGCTCTGGAGAACGAACAGCATGAACAGGAGATTGCTGATTGTGAAAAGAAGTTATCGGCTGCTGGCCGTGCCTGTCATGTTACTGACGCTGACCGGGGCTTCCTGCTTGACCCTCTTCAAGATCGGCTCGATAAAGCCGCTACGACGCAAGGGGAATTGCAAGCCGGACTCAATCTTCCAGATTTGCCGCCAGCCTGCCGTGTCATGGAGCCCCATGCTCCTGTTATCGTGGGTGGGGAGGCGATTTCAGGATGGAAGCGGGAGCGTACGGCTACCGATAGGGCAAACGCGCGCGTAGGACGCTGTGCGGGGTTTTATAATAGTGCAACAGGAAAGACGCGATAATGGCCGCGACAAGTCTCAATGACATCTACAAGGCCATTGGTACGCTTTCTGAACAAGTAACCAGCTGAAGACGAGATATCGACGCATCGGAACGACGGGCGGGCGCTGAGAACCGGGAGGCCGATGAAAAGCGGGCGCAAGTCCATCGCCGAATGGATGAAATCATCTCGGAAGTGGGGGAGATTAAAACGGACATCGCAATCATCAAGGATTATGTTAGTGACGCCAAGGCTGTCACCGATGACGTAAAAAGGTGGAGGCTTATGGGGATCGGTGCGCTTGGCATGGCCGGAATCGGTGGCGCTGCGCTCGGGGTTAGCCTCGCCAATTCCTTCGAATGGCTCGCTCGATTTCTTCACAAATAAGTATCGCCCTGCCGGTCAGGGCTGCGGGAAAGGGGCTAATCAAGGCCCGATCGAGAGAATCGCTTCTAAAGCTTACACCCTGATTTTGACAATC
>NZ_JBFUMG010000668.1:0-2192 GCF_054049495.1 Phyllobacterium sp. P5_D12
GGATAGAACCCCGGCGAAAGGTGACTGACATGCTCAACTACCGACCTATTTTTCTGCAAAAAGTTTAGTGCAATATCGAATTCCCCTTTCATGGCTGGTATCAATACCTCGAAAAGTTCAATCGTGGTTGAGCTGACCTCTGGCACCGACATGGCAGAGAGAAAGGCAAAATAATCGTCCAGACTTGCGATGGCATAGAGCTCCGGCAGAGCGCCCTCGATTATGTCCAGCATTTGCGCGATTATATCTGGCTTGTTCATAGTCCACCCGGACTTCCTGATGTACTCGCCATAGTTGGCTTGGCTGAACCGCAGGCCCCAGCCAAGAGATCTGATTTCCGTTTTAGGGGCAAGCAATTGCACTGAAATTTTCGGAACGAAGACACTCGGATCTATCGAGCTTCCAATATAGACACCGCGCAGCAAATGCTGCACGGGCTTGATGAAGACAAATCGTCCTGTCGAGATCAGGTCGTTCCGGCGCTGAATGAGCGGGCGCACTGCATCACGTACGTTTTTAATAGTGGTCATTGACTATCTCCTGATGGAACCGGCACTTGGCTTGATCTGTATGACAAAGAACTCCTCCGTTTTGGGAAACGTCTTCGCAGTTGAATGGGCAAAAACCCCCATCCGTGCGAGATCAAGCTCTTTTATCCCCGTCTTGAAATCGTAGATGCAGGTCAAATCGTTCCTGACTGTCTCATGAACATCGAGCCCGAGTGATCCTTTTTCCCTGATCCCGACTTCTTGCCGGTAGTATCCGGATGGAGCGCCGGCCAGTGGAGCCATAAGAAATAGTTCTGCTTTCAGAGTGCTGTCGCCTAAGCCGTTCACCATATTTGCCGCACGCAGGTGAAACTGGGTTCCATAGTTTTGCGGTGTTCCATAAGACCAAATGGGTCCCATCGTCGATGCAACGCTGTCCGCTATAGTTTGTATGGTCCAGTATCTGGGGCAAAACTTGCTAACAGTATCCACATCCACCGCACGAATGCTCGCCCAGAGTTTGGTACCGGAATCGCCCTTGCTGAATTGCCTTGCGCGCAGCGAAAGGATTGGTACGACATAAGGGTCATCAGCAGCTGCAATTGCGTTGTATTGCTCAACCGCGTCCGCTAGCGGGTATTCGAGTTCCGGCGCTTTCAGGAACGAGAGAAGAGCAGTGGCAGAACGGATAACGGGATTGTTCCTGACAATAGCCCGCAGTGGAGTTTCGCGGTCGATCTGCTGTCCCAGTTGCTCGGTCCGTTTTATCCATGAGCTGCTGTGCGGGCTCGAACTACTATGTGCCAATGTGGCGCCCGCGGTGATTGGATCAATCCCGCCTTGGCTCTCCGTCCACTGCCCGCCATCAGAATTCCCAGCAGGCACGCGGGGTTGATCTGAATCAAATTTGAGAAAGAGGTCAAGTTCGTCCAAAAACTCGAGTTGCTTGTAAAGGAAATCCTGCTTCTGTTGCAGAAGCAGATGGTCCTGCTTGGCTTGCGCCGCTGAGCACCCACGTTTAGGTGTTCTCAGGAGAGAATCGTTGGCTCTTATCCGCCATAGTAGCTGGTGGTAGGCCGGACTTTCCTTGGGTGTTTGATGCATGAATATGGTCCTTTTAAAGGACTATATTCCTATCAATGCGCGATGCCGTCAATTCGACATTAGTCGCAAGCCAATTGATTATTTCACCGCCTTGTACAGCGTTATGGTCGTCTTCCGGCCCTTGCTGTAGTTGATGCCGCTGACAGTCGCCACAGCAGCAACCGACTTCTCGCCCTGTGGCAAAGCCTTGATGAAGGCGTCGTGTTCCCGTTCATCGACTGCTGAAATCGCACAGGCCGGATCGTCGGTGAGGTGCTTGGCTGCTCCTGCGCCGTCGGTGAGAACCGTCTTCGTACCGGCAAGAAAGACCAGGCTCGGCTCAGCATAACTGGCGGAAGCCAGCACGCTGTTGTCGCAAGCCTTGGCAACATTGAACGCATTGGCAACGGCTGGGCTGAGCCAGATCGGCGTGAGCGCTGGAACGACGCCCCATGTAAGCAGCGTGAGCGTAATAATCGCAAAGGTTGCAGAGGCTTGCAGTGCGCGTTTGAGATTGTGATTCAACACAAGACCGCTGGCAAAGACACCCGCGGCAGCCGCAGTAAAGAAAGCAATGATCCCTGGAAACGAGAATGATCCGGTCATGACATAGGGCAGGAC
>NZ_JBFUMG010000669.1:0-2183 GCF_054049495.1 Phyllobacterium sp. P5_D12
ATCAGACTGCCATCGTCCTGAGCTTTAGCCATACGCGCGATCACCATGATATTTCAACGGAATTTCATACAGAACATGGCCCATTCACGCAGGTGCCCTTACCGGGTAATCGTTCAAGCCTTGTCTGGGTGACGACCCCGGCCCATGCAGCGGAACTGCTCGAACTTTCGCGTGACCAACTGGCAACACGGGTTGAAGAGCGCATGCAATCCATGCTCGGCGCCGTAACCATCGATGTCGATCCTCAGAGCTGGCCACTGTCCGGTCTTGTACCCAGTTCGTTCGCCCGCAACCGCGTGTTCCTGGCTGGCGAGTCGGCCCATGTCTTCCCGCCGATCGGCGCACAGGGCCTCAATCTCGGTGTTCGGGATGTCGAAACCTTGCTGGAAAYTCTGCCGCTCAATGGTATGGACCTCGGTGCAGCCAGCGTTATAACTGCATATAATCGCAAGCGAAGCCCGGACATTCTGGCCCGGACGGGTGCAGTGGACGCGCTGAACCGTTCGCTCCTGTCGGATTTCCTGCCGGTTCAGATGGTTCGCAGCGGTGGCCTTGAGCTCTTGCGAGCCTTTTCACCGCTGCGTGGCTTTGTCATGCGCGAAGGCCTGCGGCCGGGTAGCGGCTGGCGGTTTTCGCACAAGGAGGCAGGCAGGCGCTAATTCACGCCAGCACGAAATCGCTTAGCAATTTCACGTTTAGCAGGGCGATTACCACGGCGATGAACATCGCGAATGCGGAGAGCCAGCGCGGTGAAACGAGGGCGCCCATCTTTGCCTTGCTGGCTGTGAACATGACCAGCGGGAATACGGCGAACGATAGCTGAAGGCTCAAGACCACCTGCGTCAGGACCAGCAGCTTCGCCGTGCCGCTTTCGCCATACCAGACCGTGACGATCGATGCCGGAATGATGGCGATGCCGCGTGTGATCAGCCGCCGCAGCCACGGCGCGAGCTTGATATGGAGGAAACCCTCCATGACAATCTGCCCTGCGAGCGTTGCCGTTACAGTCGAATTTATGCCGCAGCAGAGCAAAGCAATGCCGAAGAGCGTCGGTGCTATCGCCAGGCCCAGAAGCGGCGCAAGCAGCGAATGCGCCTCGCCGAGTTCTGCGACGTTTGTCTGACCCGTCTTGTGGAATGTTGCAGCAGCAAGAATGAGGATCGACGCGTTGATCAGGAGCGCGAACATCAGGGCCAAAGTGGAATCGATCGTTGCGTATTTCAATGCAGAACGTTTTTCCGGCAGCGTACTTCCGTAATCGCGGGTCTGCACAATACCTGAATGCAGATACAGATTGTGCGGCATCACAGTCGCACCGAGAATGCCCAGCGCAAGATACAGCATCTCCGGATTGGTCACGATCTCCGTGGTTGGTGCAAAACCCTTGATGACGGCGCCCCACTCCGGATCCGCCATGAAAATCTGGATCGCGAAACAAACAGCTATGACACCGAGTAGCGTAATGATGAGCGCCTCGACCCAGCGGAAGCCAAGCTTCTGCAGATAAAGGATAAGAAATACATCGAGCGCTGTGATGAGTACGCCAATTTCAAGCGGAATACCGAAAATCAGATTGAGACCGATGGCCGTACCGATAACTTCGGCGATATCGGTAGCTATGATGGCAATTTCCGCCAAAAACCATAGCGTATAGGCAACTGGCTTTGGAAAGGCATCGCGGCATGCCTGCGCCAGATCCCTGCCCGAGCCTATGGCGAGCCGGGCGCAAAGAGCCTGCAGGACAATCGCCATGATATTGGAAACAAGGGCAACGACAAGAAGCGTGTAACCGAATTTCGATCCCCCGGCGAGCGATGTCGCCCAGTTGCCAGGGTCCATGTAGCCCACGGCGACCAGATAGCCCGGACCGACGAAGGCCGCTGCACGGCGCCAACCCGGTCCGCTCGTCCGCACGGCGATCGAACGATGAACATCTGACAGTGACGCCTCGCCCCTTGCGTGTCGCCAGCCCTTGGGCGTGTCGACCGCCGGCCCTAGTTGATCCATGGAATACCCCTAATCGCAATTGCAAATCATTCGCAACTATATATACACAAAATCGACAGCCGCAAGGGCCCAGCTGCGCCGAAAGCGCCAAGTGGAGCGATTATCTCGATAATAAAAACGTTGGCGGCGTCATTTGATGTAAGGGAATGAGACCATGCGTCATGAAATAAAGCCAC
>NZ_JBFUMG010000670.1:0-2176 GCF_054049495.1 Phyllobacterium sp. P5_D12
ATCCAAGATGAATAACTCCAGAATACAAGGAGGGCGGATATCCCGTATTTCATGAATACCAGCTCATCGGCCTGAATAGCCGAGACGTCGAACAGCCAATAAATCGATGGTGCAAACAGCATGCAAAGGATAAACGGTTTCGACAGCCAGCTGAGAAGGCCATGGATGTAGTGGAGACGCTGGGTCAGGGTAAAACGGCCGCGCCACAATGGGCCATCTTTCAGAAGCCCGATCTGGATGGTTCCGAGACACCAGCGAGTGCGCTGCGTTATATATTCCGGAATTCCTTCAGCCGACAGACCGACACTGAGCTTCTCGTTCAGCCAACGCGTCACATAACCCCGTTCCATCAGGCGATAGGTCAGCAACATGTCTTCGGACAGGGCTTCATGCGGGAATCCGTCCATTTCGTTCAAAGCGGAGCGCCTCACGACAAAACTGGTGCCGACGCAGAAAGCACATCCCACCGCGTCCTTCGCTGGCTGAAAAGTGTCGAAGAAGACGCGCTGATCATCGACAAACGATGACCTTATGCCAAGATTATGTTGTATCGGATCAGAGTTGAAATAGAACTGCGGTGTCTGGACAATACCTACCTCTTCGTTCCTGAACAGCCCAACTGTGCGTAGCAGGAAATTTTCTTGCGGGGCAAAATCCGCATCAAGCACCATGATCAAATCGCACGGATGCCTAGTGGCATTCGTAAGCGTTAGAGCGTTATTGAGGTTGCCCGCCTTGGCGTGGCGGTTGTCGGGACGCGTGATATAGCCCACACCAATTTGATCGCAATAATCTTTGATTTCAGGACGGCGGGTATCGTCGCAGACATACACTTTGAAGTAGGGATAATTCATCGATCCGGCACTGATGACGGACTTCTCCAAGATATTGATCGGCTCATTATAAGTGCAGATAAATACGTCGACGGAAGGATACTGTTCCGTAGCTGCGAGTTGTTTCTGAGCGTCGTCAGCCTCGAGCGACCAGTCAGTCGATCTGAACAGGATAAGAACTGAACCAAGCGCATAGACAACTGAAATAGCTTCAAACGTAAAGTAGAAGTAGGCCCAGATGCTGGCTCCGGTCACCTCAACGTCAGGCAATGTGTCGAGCCATCGCCAGGAAATGTAAAGCACGAGCGACAGGATTGTAGCGCTTCCGAACAGCACTCTGTCAATCAACCTGTCCCGATGCGCCAACCTGGAGAACACGACGAACAGGAGTCCAATCCCCAGATCGAAAAGCAGCACACTCGAAACATCGTCGTTGACGTTGAAAAACATGCATACCTCAGTTGGGCCGGAAGGGGTTGAAATCCATTGCTGCCATCACGGCCCATGCGGTCGCACCCAGATGCGGCCAGTGCTGATACATGAACGCACCGCCCTGCCCCATCGCTCCGACTGTCAACCCAGTTGAAAGGGGCGGGCCGGAGGTCGCGTACAGCAACCCGGATTGCGGATCGACGTTTTCAAGGATGCTGGCGATCAACTCCGATGCGCGCTTTTGTTCACCATCCTGTTGGAAGAGCAACGCTGCCTGCGCCGTTCCCTCGATCCACAGTCCATCCCGATCCCCGTTGAAATCATAACCGCCTGGCACAGCCAACTTTGCGTCCATCAGGCCAATAGTATCGGCCCATTTAGCGGGTCGCCGCGATTTGGGGACGACCAAAAAGGGCCATATCTGCACATCCAGCCACAAGTCGGTGCTGTGGACTGCATTTCCGGTCAAATCTGTACCGATGAGAAAGCCGCTCTTGTCGTCCCGCATGCTAGTCACGAACTGCAGCGTATTTTCGGCCAGCCTTTCCCACCGGGGATTTTCGCTGATCATGCTGAGCCATCGGGCCACAGCCAGGATGTCGATGTTGTGTTCAGTGGATTTCCACGCAATACGGACGGCCTCGGGCTCAAAACCGTAATATCCCCCCACCACTCCCGGGCTAAAGTCGTCGCCCCGCAACTGATCGAGCCAAATGGCTAGGCGTTCCGCTGCCTCGAGATATTTCGCTTCCTTTGTCTTTTCGTGAAGCTGAAGAAGCGCCAATGCAGCCCACGCGACGTTACCGGAGGCAGTGCTGACCTGATATTCGTCTTCAGCCCAAAGTTTGGAGCGATCATCCCACCAGCCCGGCAGCGCGGGATTCTCCGTTATTGGCCCGGCTCGATACGCG
>NZ_JBFUMG010000671.1:0-2172 GCF_054049495.1 Phyllobacterium sp. P5_D12
GCGCAGGCGAATGGTGACCCATGCAGTCAGGAGCGCAAGGAGCAGAATAAGGTAGTAGAGAAAAATCTTGTAGTAGACGCCGGAATTGGGAAGACCAAGCAGCGCTGCGAAACCGGTTGGTCCAGGGGTGAAAGGAATGCCAAACAAGGTTGCTTTGGCGATACCCGAAATACCGAACGTGCCTTTGGTAACGACGGTCCAGTTGATCAACACCAAACGAATGATTTCACCGAAAGCGAGGGTGACAATCGCCAGATAGTCGCCGCGTAGGCGCAAAACCGGGAAGCCGAGCATAATGCCCCAGAGGGCGGCGAAAATACCCGCCATCGGCAGCAACAGCCAGAACGATAAACCGAAATGGGTTGAGAGCAATGCGTAGGAATAAGCGCCAACAGCGTAGAAGGCGACATAACCGAGATCGAGCAGTCCGGCAAGACCGACCACAATATTCAGACCCCAGGCGAGCATCACATAGATCAGGATCTGAATGCCAAAATTATCGACATACTTCAATGAGCCTTGCAGGCCACCCATGATAGAGCCGTTATAGGCCCAGAGGATCAGAATCACGAGGAATGGATAGATGAGCAGCAGTCCGAGTCCAATCTTGGGGAAGCTCTTGCGGAATGCGGATTGTTCTTTTTCGACTGCAGCACGCTTGTTCTTGCTGCGCGCTTCGCTCCACGGTGTAATGTAAGCGGTCAGTAAAAACCGCCCTATACCTGCGACAAGCACGAAGATCGCCAGCAGTCCCCAACGCTGGTTGAGAACAAGCTCGTTTCGGATATTCTGATCGGTGCGGAAACCGACGATCAGAAAGAACAATCCGAAGGCGAGAGCACCGGCGAGGAGCCCTTCTTTCACAGCTTTTGCGAAGACGGAATCCGGTTCTATTTTTTGGACGTCGGCCATACGCTTAAACCTTTTCGACTTCGGGCCGACCGAGAATGCCGGAAGGCAGGAAGATCAGAACAATTGCCAAAATCGAGAATGCGGCAACGTCCTTGTAGTCGATGGAGAAATAGGCGGACCAAAGAGCCTCGATCAGGCCGATCAGCAGACCGCCAACCACCGCGCCGGGGAGCGAGCCAATACCACCCAGCACCGCGGCAGTGAAAGCTTTTACGCCTGGGGTGAAACCATCGGTGAAGGAGATGACGCCGTAAAACATGAGATAAAGCGTGCCAGCGACTGCCGCGAGCATGGCGCCCATAACGAAGGTCATGGAAATGGTCTTGTCTACGTCGATACCGAGCAGAGCCGCCATCTTGCGGTCTTGTTCACAGGAGCGCTGCGCCCTTCCGAGCGTCGTTTTGTTGACAAGATACCAGAATGCGGCAAGCAGGATCACCGTCACGATGATGATGACCATCTGTTTGTAGGCAACTGTGATGTTCGTACCATAAATTGTGATGCCACCGTTGACGAGTGGCGGGATCGGCTTGTTGCGCGGACCCTGTGTGACCTGCACGAAATTGGACAACGCGATCGACATGCCGATCGCTGTAATCAACGGTGCGAGACGGAACGATCCGCGCAAGGGCCGGTAGGCCAGGCGCTCTATCGTCCAGCTCCACAACCCCGTCAGCAGCATTGCCACGATCATCATCAGGAGCAGTGCGAGAACGACTGGCACACCTCCAATGAAAGTAGTCAAGGCAAGAAAAACAATCATCGCCATGAAGGCGCCGAGCATGAAAACATCGCCGTGGGCGAAGTTGATCATACCGATAATTCCGTAAACCATCGTATAGCCGATGGCGATCAGCCCATAGATCGAACCAAGCGTCAATCCATTGATCGATTGCTGGATGAAGTACTCCATCGCAACGATACCCCTCATTTTATTGGGAAGTTTCTTATCCGGTTTTTTTATCCGGTTCCCATTACCCCAATGTCTTTACACCTAGCGTCTGCGTTAGAGAAAGCAACTGCTTTTTTGGCTGACACAACAACGTTACATTTGCTGACATATATTCTCCCGAAATTTTCACCAAATTTCATATACAATGCAACAGAAATTCCGGCGTTTTCGCTCGTGTTAGACGAATTGACTAGTCGCGCCTTAATTCTCCAGTGATCCAAAAGGGACTATTTGACGACAAAGCCATGAGCAAACGGATCGCGGTCGTCTATGAAGATGGTGTTATATCCTGTCATGCGCGCCCACCC
>NZ_JBFUMG010000672.1:0-2167 GCF_054049495.1 Phyllobacterium sp. P5_D12
GTCTATGCCTTTTTCGACACGTTCGGCATCATCCACGCGGTTACGGGGGGTGGCCCCGGCAAAGCTACGGAGACGCTCGTCTACAAAGTTTACAATGACGGCTTCGTCAACCTCATCCTGGGTGACTCCGCCGCCCAGTCGGTGATTCTCATGATCATTGTTATCGGCTTGACGGCAGTTCAGTTCCGCTATGTCGAGCGCAAAGTACACTACGGCTGAGGAAAGATCATGATCCAGAACAATCCCATCGGCCGTCTGATCGCCCATGTCATATTGATCATCGGTATATTGATCGTGGCCTTCCCGATCTACTACACCTTCGTCGCCTCGACGCAAACGCTTCAGGAAATATTGCGCCCACCCCTATCATTGCTGCCAGGGGGACACTTCTGGGAGAACTATTCCGCAGCGCTCTTCGGAGGCGTAGGCCGTATCGGCGGTGTGGGCGTAGATCGGCTCCTGTTTAACACGCTGGTGATGGCGCTCGGCATTGCCATCGGGAAGATCTGTATCTCGATCCTTTCTGCCTACGCGATCGTCTTCTTCCGTTTTCCCGGGCGCATGGTCTTCTTTTGGCTCATTTTCATAACCCTGATGCTACCGGTCGAGGTTCGCATCCTGCCAACCTACAAGATCATGGTCGACCTTGGTCTGATCGATACCTATACGGGGTTGATCCTGCCGCTCATGGCGTCTGCAACCGCCACGCTCTTGTTTCGGCAGTTCTTCATGACCATCCCCGGCGAACTTGTCGAAGCTGCCCGCGTCGATGGCGCAGGACCATGGCGATTCTTCAGGGATATCCTGCTGCCGCTATCCAAGACCAACATCGCGGCCTTGTTCGTGATCCTCTTCATCTATGGCTGGACGCAGTATCTCTGGCCGCTTCTGATGACGAACCGCAACGACATGTCGACCATCGTCATTGGTCTGCGCAAAATGATTTCCTTCGCCGATGCCGATACCGAATGGCACCTGGTGATGGTGACCTGCATTCTCGCCACACTGCCCCCAATCGTCGTTGTTGTTCTCATGCAACGCTGGTTCGTGCGCGGTTTGGTCGAAACGGAGAAATGATACCGATATGGCAAATGTAGAATTGACCAATGTTCGCAAGGTCTATGGTAGCTCCGTCGAAGCGGTCAAAGGCATCAACATTGCCATCGAAGATGGCGCCCTGTGCGTGCTGGTCGGTCCATCCGGCTGCGGAAAGTCCACCTTGCTGCGCATGATCGCGGGTCTGGAGTCGATCACCGACGGCACAGTCAAAATCGACAACAAGGTGGTCAATGAGCTCGGACCTGCCGAGCGGGACATCGCAATGGTATTCCAGAATTATGCGCTCTACCCGCATATGAAGGTCTACGACAACATGGCCTACGGCCTGCGCAACCGGGGCATGCCAAAGGATCAGATCGACAAACGTGTAAAAGACGCGGCTCAAATCCTTGAATTGACTCAGCTTCTGGAACGTCGTCCGAAGGAACTTTCCGGCGGTCAGCGTCAGCGCGTCGCCATGGGCCGTGCCATTGTCCGTAGCCCGAAGGTGTTCCTTTTCGATGAGCCGCTCTCCAACCTCGATGCCAAGCTTCGCGGGCAAATGCGTGTTGAAATCAAGAACCTGCAGCGGCAACTGGGCGTGACCAGCGTCTATGTTACCCATGACCAGCTTGAGGCTATGACGCTCGCTGATATCCTTGTCGTCATGAACGCCGGTTCCGTAGAACAGATCGGCGCACCGCTCGATATCTACGAGAAGCCGGCCAGCACCTTTGTCGCAAGCTTCATTGGCGCGCCGCCCATGAACCTTGTGCCGGTCAAGGCCGACCATTCGGGACTTGTTCTGAAGGATGGCACACGCATCGGTGCAGAGGGGCTATCCATTCCAGCGGATGGGGCTTTCATCGGCTTCCGGCCGGAAGACCTCGAAGTATCCGCTGGATCAGATACGCATGTCGGCGGACTGGTTCTTGATCTCAAGGTACTGGGTGTTGAGCCGGTCGGTGCAGAAAGCTATGTCTATGGCATTGCCGGCGGCGAGCGTGTCGTGGTGCGGGTTCCGGGCCGATCTGCGTCACAGACYGACGATCACCTGCGGGTAATCATCCCGAAGGACAAGCTGCATCTTTTTGGTGCTGACGGGAAGAGAATCCCACCTGCATAGAGC
>NZ_JBFUMG010000673.1:0-2143 GCF_054049495.1 Phyllobacterium sp. P5_D12
GTTTTTAAGGGCATTGGCCATTTCCTTGCGCGGGACATCGTGCGCACGGTCGTCGCTTGTGAAAATGATGTCGGCGGCAAGGCCCAACACCTCATCCTCGGTCCAGCCGAAGATATTTTCGGCCCCGATGCTCCATGACGTGACATTGCCGGAAAGGTCAGAGGTCAGAATGGCGTAGTCGATCGCACTTTCAAGAACCATTTCTGCGATACGTGGGTTTGTCATTTGAATCCTTCGCATTGCAGTGGAAGATCAAAAAGGCATGCCACCCCATACACGGTGCAATTGCAAGTGCTGGATTCGGTTGTTTCTGAGCATTGAGAGGAACGACTTGGAACCTCCAACCTTGGCGATGCGTCAATCTCGAGCTACGCAGCACTCGACAAGGCACGCAGTGGGAGGGCATCGGCTACTCGTTCATGTGCCATCCATCCGTCCTCGTAGGATCTCAGTCTTGCTTCGGCTCCTTTTTCAACGGCAGCATCAGGCGCAACGTGAGAAAGGTGAAGAGCGAGATGATGAACGCCACATCATAACTCTCAAGTCCGACCGCTATACCAATTGCACCGGTTGACCAGATGCTGGCCGCTGTTGCGGTGCCTCGCACAGAATTCTTGAGTTGCAGGATAGCGCCGCCACCGATAAAGCCAACGCCAGTAATCAGTCCCTCGATGATACGGGCCGTAGCTTCCGGATTGCCGGCCGTAAGATTTTCGGTCCCTTGAATCAGTCCGCAGCTTGCCAAGGCCACAATGGGAAAAGTCCGCACTCCCGCACTACGCTCCTCGCGTTCTCGATCCAGACCAATCGGAAAAGCCAAGATATAGGCGACCGCCAGAGCAAACACGTGTGGAAATACCGGCAAGGAATTGAGGTAGTGAAACGTTTCGAGCAATGAATTTCCCCCAGACAATCGGTTAAGTTTGCAATTTAAGCGCTGACGGATCGGGCTAGGTTCTAGTCACAGATGCCGTATCCCTTAACATTCTTAGAGCCCAGATTGCACGTATCACCTCTCTCTCGGTCCAGCCGGCCGCCATGGCGTCGTTCAGCAATTGAATAGTTTTATCGTCTCGCATATCTACCCAATCGATCATGTTGAACCGCGGCTTAATGGCCTTTTCACATTCATCCCATCGATCGGGATCTCCAGACCGTAGTTTTGGCCCTGCTACACGCGCAGCCACAGGTCGACCTCTTCGCCAGTAATCCCCTTTGCTCGCATCATGTCGGAAAGAGCACGCCTTACCTCCCCTTCGCTCCAACCGGCGTCAATTGCCTCTACAATCAAATCTTTCAGGGCTTCGGGAGACCGATCCTCGCTTTCGGCAATCACCGTAAAGCGCTCTAGCAAGGCCCGCTCACACTCAAGCCAGCGATTGGGATCGATGGAAGGTAATGTCGGGGACGTTACTGTCATTCGGATCTCCCAGTTCGATCTGTCATGCGTCGCGAAGAGTCGTTTGCAGCACCCCCACCGTTAAATCTATCTCATGGAGAGTGTGTGAGTTCAGCCTCGATGTTCTTGCGACTGCCTCCGTGTTTAATAATCAGCTCTAGGGCGCGCTTCTTGCTTATATCGAACTTGAACATCAGATACTCGACTTCATGATCCTCGCTGGCTGAGACTTTCGACCGGTCCCGATTATCCTGTTTCTGCCTGTTGTCGGCCATTGCATTTACCTCCGCCTGCAAATTACACAGCTAACAATGTTGAAAGGAAATCGTTCCACGCCTGGCGTACGTGACCTAATAAGTTGTCGCGCTGAGGCCAAGCTTCTTTGATCCGCACCCAGAGCATTTAAAGGCGACCCGCAAGAGCCGCCTTCAAATGTCCTAACGAAAAAGTTGAGTTTAGAGACGGAATATCGCCAGTGGATACCAGTATCCGTCATTGTGACGACGATATCCGCGGCGTTGTTCGCGATAGCCACGGTGGCCATTCCAGTAGCCGCGACGATCACGACGGTTCTCAAAGCGATCATTGCGGCGTTCATGGCGCTCCCAGCGCTTTCGATCATTCCGCTGTTCATATCGACGATAGTCTTTGTGCTGTACCTGTACGATATTGGAGGCGGCAGGAACGACCTGCACTGCGACCGGAGCTGCCGAGACTGTAGCAAGTGATGTCAGGCCCATGAAG
>NZ_JBFUMG010000674.1:0-2142 GCF_054049495.1 Phyllobacterium sp. P5_D12
ATTTGGAGCTCCTGCCGCCGCCGCTGCCGTTGGCGCTGCGCTTGGTCTTGACGCCGCAACGATTGGCAGAGCGCTCGGCATTTCCGGCAGTCTCGCGTCCGGTATCATCGAATATCTCGCAGACGGCAGTTCGACCAAGCGTCTGCATGCTGGAGCTGCGGCACAGGCCGGATTGCGCGCTGCCCTTCTTGCAGAGGGCGGGTTTACCGGACCGATTACCGTGTTCGACGGTTCGCATGGGTTCTACAAGGCCTTTGCTCCGTCGAAGACGCCAGATTTCGCACCCCTGCTTGATGGACTGGGCAAAAAGTGGATTCTCGAGACGCTGGCTTTTAAACCGTACGCGTGCGGGACCATGACGCAGCCCTTTATCGACTGCGCGAGAAAGCTGGCAGCCACAGGCGTGCTGGCCGCAGACATTGTCTCCATCACTTGCAAGGTAGGCGAGGGCACCGTTCATCGCCTATGGGAACCGCTCGCTGAAAAGCACCGGCCGCCCAACGGGTATGCCGGCAAATTCTCTACGCCCTTTTGTATGGCAGTTGGTTTCCTCGATGGTGAGGCGGGTCTCGGGCAATTTACGGACGAGCGCGTCAAGGACCCCGAGGTCCGGGGTCTCGCAGCGAAAATCTCCTACGAAATCGATCCGAACGACCCTTATCCCAAGAACTTCACTGGCCACCTTAAGGCCACGCTAAAGGATGGCACCGTACATGAGTTCAGGCAGCCATACATGCGCGGCGGCGCACATGAACCATTGCCGGATGCCGAACTGGCTTCCAAGTTCGAGGCTAATTTGCGGTTCGGCGGGTTTGACAACGACAAGATCGCCGCACTACGCAGTTCGCTCAGTCAGATTGCAGAGGGCAGCAAGGTCGATTTGAGGGCGGCGCGGGCATGAGAAAGGACAATCGCGAACTCAAGGGCCGTGTCGCACTGGTAACGGGTGCATCGCGCAATATAGGACGGGCGATCGCACTTGCGCTAGCCGAAGCTGGCGCTTCGATCGCCATCGTTGCAAGGTCGGATGAGGCGGCGGCTGAATCCGTAGCGCGCGAAGTCGAAGCACACGGCAGCCGGGCAATTGTGCTTCTCGGCGACGTGGCGCAAGAGGCCGACGCGGAGCGGCTCGTCGGCAAGACTGTGGACGTACTTGGTCGTCTCGATCTTCTCGTCAACAACGCGGCTATCCGGAGGGAGGCTCCAGTCGAGAAGCTGTCTTTCGCCGATTGGCGCGAAGTCATGGGTGTGACCCTGGACGGTGCGTTCCTGATGAGCCGCGCTGCGATCCCCCATCTGATCGCAGGCGAGGGGGGAGCAATCGTCAATATCGGTGGTCTTACCGCCTATACCGGGGCGATGAACCGCGCCCATGTCATTTCAGCCAAGGCCGGGCTCGATGGGTTCACCAAGGCCTTGGCACATGAGCTTGGTCCGCGGGGCGTCACTGTGAATTTGGTCTCGCCCGGAATGATCGATACCAATCGCGCGCATACCTCATCCGGAGGCGAGCCGGCGCATCATAATACGACGCGTACACTGGTCGGCCGGCGCGGCACACCTGAAGAAGTTGCGGCGGCGGTGCTCTATCTCGCCGGCCCGGCAGGGCGCTTCGTAACGGGACAAACAATGCATGTGAACGGTGGGGCTTTCCTGCCCTGAAGCGCGGTGCGGAGTGCTCACGACAATATGTGCTGAACACGTGAAATTGCCGGTTGACTAACGCCAGCAGGAGACCCAAGACGAGATTAGCGCGTATCAAGTTAGAGTCGTTCAGCCAAGCAACGGACACAGCCCTTGACTTCTCCAGTCCCTGCCTCTCCGCTAGAAACACCACGCCTTCGTTCTCTCTTTCTCCTCTGCTTCAAGATCGGTGTCTTGAGTTTCGGTGGAGGCCTCAGCGGTTGGCTCTACAAGGAGTTCGTTCTCAGCAAGCGCTGGATCGACGAAGAGGATTTCTCGAGCAGTCTGGCGATTTCGCAGATGCTGCCTGGTGCGAATGTGGTCAATCTGGTCATCTGCATGGGTGAACAATTGCGCGGGCCTGTGGGCGCACTGGCCTGCGTTCTTGGTTTTCTTGTCGGTCCGTTCTTTGCGGTCGTCGGTCTTTGCCAGTTGTTCGACGCCCTTGCTGGCTATCCC
>NZ_JBFUMG010000675.1:0-2117 GCF_054049495.1 Phyllobacterium sp. P5_D12
CGGCTGCACCACGGCGTTCATCCATCTGCGTTTCAGGATCAACACGCTGCTCGCCGGTATCCTGGTCATGACAATGCTCTACAGCATCAATCTGCGCATCATGGGCCGCACCAATATTCCGCTCTTCACCTATGACACGGTCTTCACCATCCTTGCCGGACCCGCCGCCAATTTCCCCTGGACCAAGATCCTGATTGTCGGTTTGCTCGTTGGGCTGGTTCTCGGCGCCATGCTGTATTTCTTCATGTCCGAAAAGGGTACGGCGATGCGTGCAGTCGGGGCCAGCCCCGATATGGCCGAGGCACAGGGCATCGACGTCGGCACCGCGACGATTATCGGCGTCGGTGTCGCGAGCGCACTTTCCGCGACAGGTGGCAGTATCATGGTGCAGACGCAAGGTTTCGCCGACGTCAATATGGGCTTCGGCATACTTATCAACGGTCTTGCCGCGCTTATCATCGGCGAGGCCATTACAGGCCGTCAGACGATACGTCGGCAGGTTCTAGCCCCGGTTATTGGCGCGCTGGTTTACTACCAGCTGATCTCATTCTGTCTGACGCTTGGTCTTGCGCCTGCGGATCTGAAATTTGCCACCGGAGCGTTCGTGCTCTTGATGTTGGCTTTGCCGAATTTGCGCAGGTCCGGCGGCGGCGTGCAGATAAGGGAAAAGATCAGGGAATAGGGAGACATGGGTACGACTGCAGCTATCGACTGGGACGACGCCTATTCGAACTTCGCGTATATTCCAGACGGCTTCGAATATCCGGCCAGATGGCTGGCGGAGGCGGCGCAATTTCGAGAGGAAATGCAAGAAAAAGGCTTGCTCAAAGCTGACCTCAGCTACGGTCCGCATTTGCGTAACCGGCTCGATCTGTTCATGCCCTTGGGCGGCCTGAAGGGCCTCGTCGTCTTCGTGCACGGCGGGTACTGGATGGAAGATTTCGACAAGTCCGCGTGGTCGCACCTAGCAAAAGGCGCACTCACCCATGGCTTCGCCGTGGCCGTGCCGTCCTATGCGCTGTGTCCGGAGGTTCGCGTCAGCGATATCACCGTACAGGTCGGACTCGCTATCACGCGCGCCGCCAGCGAAGTGGCAGGCCCTATCCATCTGACGGGACATTCGGCAGGCGGACACCTCGTTGCCCGCATGGTGACGGTGACGTCACCGCTGAACCAGGCGATCCGGCATCGCATCCGCAAGACGGTGCCGATTTCGGCGATAGCCGATATGCGGCCGCTGATGAGGACCGAGATGAACGACACGTTGCATCTCGATGCAGTGGAAGCGCGGCTGGAGAGCCCTGCCCTGCTTGAGCCGCAGGAAGGCATCGACGTAACCACATGGGTTGGCGCAGCGGAGAGGCCCGAATTTCTGCGGCAGAATGCTTTGCTCGCCAATATCTGGTCGGGGTTTGACTGTCAGGTGGATGCTGTCGAAGAAACTGGCAAGCACCACGCCAATGTCATTGAAGGATTGACCCAGCCGGATCACCCGCTGACACGCAAATTGTTGTGTCTGTAGCTCACCGCCCGGAATCAAAAAGCTGTCAGAGTTGGGATATCACTCTGACAGCTTTTTGGGTGCCGATTTATTAGTGGTAGTAGAGTTTCAGGCGCTGAGGCGCTTGGAATCTTCAAGAATCATTGCGTTGCTCGGGAGACCAAGCGCATGCGCAATGCGTTCCAGCTTGTGCGGATCCGTATTCTGGCCGCTTTCGATCGTTTCGATTTCGAGGGATGTCAGACCGCACGCAACGGCTAAATCCTCGATGGAATATCCGAATTGTTCGCGAAATGCTCTGACAATATTTGTACCATTGGCAAGTGCCGTGGAAATCGTTTCTGGCAATGAATAGTCGCCGGCGGTTTTGTTCATCGCTTTGCTCCTAACGTGAAAGGTTTAGTTAACAAATCGGAAGGCAGAACTTATACGTCCATCGTCGCGGATCAACCCCTTTATGTCACTTCACATAAAACGTGATCAGAAAACGGAGCAGGAGCCTGCCTTATTGTGGCACCAGATTTCCGTAAGATGTCAAAGATGCCGACCGTAAACTCGACCAATTACTGAAGAATATCAGTGGATTGTTACGCTACTGTGTCACTCGTATCTGGCT
>NZ_JBFUMG010000676.1:0-2111 GCF_054049495.1 Phyllobacterium sp. P5_D12
TTCATAACGAGTGGATGGGTGGGAGCTTCGGACATCGCCTCGAATTCGAGAATATCAGAGTACTTGCCGAGATCGCTAACCAGATGCGCGGGATACCGGTGAAGCTCATCTTCTCGCGGAAGGAGGACTTCCTGCAGGACATTCCCCGGCAGATTGCGATGGGCAGGTGTAGGGGAAGTGTCAAGGATGGAAAGATAATCGCGGCCGATTTGCAGGTGGCCGCAACAGCGCCATTCAAAGAGCTCCAGGCGAGGATGGGCGCGCCCACGAAGGACCCCGATGGCCAACTGGCGGTTGGCATCTGGAACGTGTACTACAACATTCCCAATTACCGGGCGACAAGCTTCGAAGTACAAGGGCTGTCACCGTCCACGACCTGGCGGTCCGTTGGGGCTTCCGCCAACGGATTCTTCACCGAGAGTTTTATCGACGAGTTGATTCACGCCGCGGGGCTCGACCCGCTCATGGCGCGCATCGAGATGTGCAAGATTCCGATCTACCGGAAGCTCTTGGAAACCGTTGGTGAGATGGCGGACTGGAAGGGACCCCTGGGAAGCGGGAAAGGCCGCGGTGTGGCGTTTGTCGAGTCGTTTGGCACGGCGGTGGCTGAAATCGTCGAGGTGACGATGACCGACGATGGCATCAAGATCGACAAGGTCTGGGTGGCCGCTGATGTCGGCAAGGTCGTCGATCCTGTCAACTTCGAGAATCTCGTCCAGGGCGGCGTCGTCTGGGGTCTTGGCCATGCCATGAACTGCGAACTCACCTATGCCAAGGGGGCTGTCCAACAGACCAATTACAACCACCACGAGGCCATGCGCATGTATCAGTGTCCCGTGATCGAGGTGCGTGGCCTGGAAAACGACTACACAGTCAGGGGCATTGGTGAGCCGCCCGTACCACCTGCGGCGCCCGCGCTCGCTAATGCCATCTTCGCCGCGACCGGCAAGCGTATCCGCGAGATGCCGTTCAACAAGTTCATCGATTTCGTGTGAGGGCGGGCCATGCGAAGAACAACTCTGATCGCGCTCACGTTTGCCAGTTCATCAATCTTCGCCCTGATGGGAATGGTTTTGGCTAAAGACGGGGCGAAAGATGCGCTGCCGCCTGGGAGCGTCAGCAGCGCCGAGGGGCTGCAGGCCTGGAAGAGAATTGAAGCGGTGGTGACGCACCCACGTTGTGCCAATTGTCTCGTCGATGCGAAGGCTATTCCGATCTGGACACCGGCTGGCGAAAGCAAGCCCCGAGTGCACGGCATGAATATCCATGGCGGAGAAAGTCGTATCGGGGCAGAGACAATCCCATGTTCGACGTGTCACRTCACTTCGACCACGCCAAACGACCCCGCACCGGCACCTTTGCATGCAGGCATCGACTGGCAGCTTGCGCCGGTGGAATTCATCTGGTTTGGCAAGAGTGGCGCCGAGATCTGTGCCCAACTGAAGGATCCCGAACGCAATGGCGGCCGCGACGCTGACGGTCTCCTCGAGCATTTGAGGCACGACGCATCGCTTAGCGGATTTATTCCGAGAGCGTGGGCGCCTGGAGCTGGCCGCACGACCCCGCCGGGAACCTTCGAGGATCACGTCAAAGACATGGCTCTTTGGGGAGCCGCCGGCCAGCCCTGTCCGGACTAAGGAGCAGACTGTCGTGCGGTACTGTCAGTCAGCGGATGATATACTGATCCTAGGTTCATCGGAGACCTCGTCGACGCTGCGATGTTTCCCTGGGTGTCCTGCGAGCAGATCGTACACGGGTCGTTCCGCGACACCGCGTCGCCCTCTCGCACCCCCATTGCGGCCGCCATCTCACCATCGAGGTACGCAGCTACGATCCAGAAACGTACTGGCCGATGCGCATGCGGCGCGGTGAGATTCGGGTTCGACATCGATCCTGACTTTGTCGCAGTCTGTCATTGCCGCGACTGCAAGAGGGCATCGGGCGGCGAGGCGATGACACTTCTCGGCGTATCTGAAGATGAGTTCGCGCCCCTAAGCGGGCAACCCAAGGCTTTCCACTACACTGCTTCGTCAGGAAAGGGGCTGGACCGGAATTTCTGTCCCGCTTGCGGCACACGATTGTTCACCAGCAACGCGGAAAGCTATTTGGAC
>NZ_JBFUMG010000677.1:0-2104 GCF_054049495.1 Phyllobacterium sp. P5_D12
GTGCATAGACGATCAGGCCGGCGGCAAAGCTCGCAACCGTCACCATGTCCTGTGCCTGGCTGAGCAACTGGCCCATCAGCGTCATCCGCCCGCTCGACTGACGACGGGCCCGCTCGAGCTGATCCTGAAACTCGGCGTCCTCGAAATCTTCCAGATCAAGCGTTGCCGCATGCTGCATCAGGCGAACGCTTGAGCTATTGGAGACGCGCTCCGATAGCAGGCTGTCGATAAGGGATACCACACGCCCAAGAATATCCGACAGAACCGCCAACGCGAATTCGGCAAGGAGCAGTAGGCCCAGCCAGTTCAGGAGGCCGCTGTTCAGCCACTGCGACAGCGTTTCAGGCTTGTTCGGCGTTTGCACCAGCAAGACCACATCGTCAATGATGAGCTTGCCGACGAACAGCGTTATCACGGGCAGAAGCGCCCGGCCCAGACGCAGGACGAGCGATGCCGCAGTCAGATGCGGACTTGTCCGCCATACCATCAACAGGAATGGCCAAAGGTTCTTCAGAGCCCCGAAACGTTCCCGGAGGGTGTGGACCTCTGGCAAGGGCGGCCCTCCCAGGGCTCGCCCGGGTGCCCCTCGCGGAACCCGTCCGCCACTGCTGTAAGTCCTCGGCATACGAGATAATCCTGTTTTCCGGCGGCTGTTGTCAATCGCGCGAAATTGGGGAGCAAACGGCCAGGGAACTTAGAGGTCTGAAAGTTAGTCGCGTCTCAGCGTTGCTTCGCCTTGCGGGCAGCATAACGCCGGTCGCGTTCCGCCTTGCGCTCAGCTTCATCGGCGAGGACACGCGCGACATGTCTGTTTGCTTCGACCTTGGCGGCTTCCGCTTCGGCGAGGGCGGCCTCGGCCAGCGCATCGGCTTCTGCCTGCTTGCGGGCCAGTTCTTCTTGTGCCAACCGCTCTTTTTCCGCACGCCGCGCTTCACGCGCCGCTGCGATTGCCTCCCGCTCGGCACGTTTTGCCTGCATCTCGGGATCAGTCGGCTTGGGTGCACTATCGAACTTCTTGAGAAGCAGTTTCTTCGCCTCGGCTGCAGCAGTGCGGCGCTCAGCCAATTCCTTGAGATTTTTCAACCGGTGGTCATCCTTGTTCGTATATCGTGGGAGCTGTTTGAGCTCGCGAGGTCAATTTCATTGAAAAGGCCAGGCATCGGCCTGGCCTCCGTCATATATTTCAGTTTACGCCATGGCCACCTTCTTGGCGACCACAAACTGAACGCTGATCAGGCAGCGCTCAGTTGATCGGCTGACATCTTGCCCGACTTCTTGTCGCGCACCAGCTCGTAATTGATCTTCTGGCCATCATTGAGGCTGCGCAATCCAGCGCGCTCAACAGCAGAGATATGCACGAACACATCTGCGCCGCCGTCCTCAGGTTGAATAAAACCAAAACCTTTTGTGGAATTGAACCATTTAACTGTGCCTGTGGCCATATTAAGCCCTCCCTGCCAACTTCAACCTGGATATCGTACACATGTACGCTACCCGTTTCTATCGAGTTTTGAAGGAGAAGGTAGAAGCGCTTGCACGCGAAAAACTTCGACAATCAAAAATTCAACGCAGCTTTTATAGAATTGAATCGGGATTGTTTCAACTCGCTTCGCGCAAAACAATTTAGGTGAGAAAATTTACGCAGGCGGCCAAATATTGTTATCATCCCGCCTAACCCGGCCATCTGGCTTCCGGAAACACGCAAACCGAAAGAATTGATATGACCGAGACGTTCGTAATTGCGCAGGGCGGCGGGCCGACTGCCGTTATAAACCAGACACTGGCAGGCGCCGCGATCGAGATCCGCAAGCGTCACAAAGATGCGCGCGTCCTTGGCGCCATACATGGCGTACGCGGTATACGCGACGGGAATTTCGTCAATCTTTCCGCTTTGAGCGAACAGGAGCTCCGCCGAATCGCCGCAACGCCGAGCGCAGCCCTTGGAAGTACGCGCGACAAACCTGACGCCGCCTACTGCGAGGTCATCCTCAAAGGCTTGCGCAAGGCCGGAGCCACCGCGTTCATTTATATCGGCGGCAACGATACGGCCGGGACGCAGCAAATTCTCGCCGAAGCTGCCGGCAAGGATATCGCCTTTGTGCAC
>NZ_JBFUMG010000678.1:0-2102 GCF_054049495.1 Phyllobacterium sp. P5_D12
CAAGATGATTGCGGAGCTTCCGGAGCCGGATCGGGAAAGGCTGCAAAACCGCGCCGCGGCGATCAGTGCGAAATATGCGGAACTCTCGGAGCAGTATCAGTCCAGCAAGGACGAGAACTCAATTCCCCTGAACTGAATGTCTCGACGCACAGAAGGCCGCCCTTCCAGAGGAGGGCGGCCTTCTTGGCGCGTGTGTCGGAGTTAGCGAATAAGAAACGCTACGGGATAGAAATGCTCTTGCAGATTGACGCCATCGCCGCCCCGGTCGATGACAACAAAGTCTGACTGGCCCTCAAGCGGCGTCAGAATGCCGTGCCACACATTGCGATGAATGTTCACACCCTGGCCCGGTTGCGTCAGAAAGGCGACAGGATCGGTTGCGCCATCGGGGTGGTCATGAGCTGCCACGACGAGAAACGGATTGCCCGACAGGGGCACGAAGGCTTGGCTGCCCAAAGGATGCCGCTCGACCATTTCCAGCTTGAGGGGCAGCTCGTAAGGCTTGCCACGCAGCAGGCTAATCAAGGTACGTGCATTGTCTCCCGTCGTCTCGACCTTGGCCAGATCATGGTAGCGCATGCACATGCCATGATTGATGGGAAAGCTGCTTGCGCCTTCGATCTCAATGACATCTCCGAAAGGCGCAAACGACTCCCGGGTCAACTGTTGAACGACGATCTCGCGCACAGGATTATCCGCGAGCGATTTTGCCAAACAGCCGTAACCTGCTCACACCGCCATCCGGGTAGATGTTGAAGCGAGCGTGCGTTACTGCACCGTTTTGCTTGATCTGGTTGCCGCCATATTCATGGATGTTGTCCGCGGACAACTTCTGGACAGGCAGAATCTCTTCCCAGAACATGGATGAAGCGACAACCAACTCGTCGAGGCTCTCGCCGGCATCGCCAAGATCGGCGACCTGAATCGAGCAGGCGTCCGGATAGTTCCCCTTGAAGTGGGCAGTATCCACAATTGCGCTTTCAATGGTTCCGCGCGCCGCAAGCTTGATGATGATCCAGTCATTGCCTGGCTCGCGCCTGCGGCGTGTTTCCCAGCCGTCGCCCATRTTGATGCCGCGACCTGGTGCGAGCAGGCGCTGATAGCCATAATGCGCATTCGACATGGCGACGACCCGGCCGCCAAGAAGCGAGGATGCGAGATCGACTGCCTCACCATTGACGCTATCAATGTCCAGCGATGGCTGACCGTAAACACGCAAGCGCGCAACGCCGCCATCCGGGTGTATGTGCAGGCGAACATGAGTCCACACTTGCTTCGAGCTGCAAGTAAAGTAGTGGTGCGAACTAGCGCCGAGTTGGCTCAATCCGAGCACCTCCGTCCACAAGGTGGCTTCATCAGGTTTGCCCGTTGTATTACAAGCTTCGATACGGCAGGCAGGAGGGTAGTTCCCCGTGAAATGGGCTGTGTCGACATCGAAACCGGCGATGGTGCCCGGCGCGGCAAGCTGGACGACCGCATAATCATGCCCACTGCTGCGGCGCCGGCGCGTTTCCCAACCGTCCATCCACTTGCCGTTGTCGTCGAATTTTTCGGGATAGAAGATTGCAGGCTCATCGCTCAGCATGCGTTCCAGCGGTGCAAAGAATTCGTCGGTTGCGAAGATCGGCTTTGCCCCGAGGCCAGCCGAAGCAAGATTGATCGAGTTACGGGCGAATGCGGGGATATCTTCATTGGTGTTTGACATTTTCATTCCTCAATTTGCCAGCATGTCTTGAAGGCGCAGAAGAGCAATCTTCTCCACTTCCCGGCACGCTGTGTTGAATTCCGTCTGGCGATTGTTGGCGATCCTGGTCTCGAAGCTGGAAAGGATCTCGTCCTTGCTTCGGCCCTTCACGGCGATGATGAACGGGAATCCGAAGATTTCGACATAGCGCGTATTGAGAGCGGTGAACTTCTCTCGCTCGTTGTCGGCTAACTCATCCAGGCCTGCGGACGCCTGTTCCAGTGCAGAGCTCTCCGTCAAACGCTTGGCTTGTGCCAGTTTGCCAGCAAGGTCTGGGTGAGCATTCAAGACGCCGAGACGTTCGTTGTCCGACGAGGTGCGAAATGCCGTACAAAGCGCGGCGTGCAGTCCCGTGACG
>NZ_JBFUMG010000679.1:0-2099 GCF_054049495.1 Phyllobacterium sp. P5_D12
ATTTCGGTTCAATGCAGGAATTTTATTCCGCCTGAGGTTGTGAGTAATTATCCGGATTCGTCTATGCGATCCGCAAGCCGGTCACGCCGTGGAAGAGATGCACATCTGCCGCCTTGATACCAAGCCCAATCGCGTCCCCAGGGCCACGATCCGTGCGGCCCATGGCGAAGATGCAGACCTGCTGGTCGGCGAGTTTGGTATAAAACTGCGTCGAGAGACCGAGCGGCTCTATCACCTCGATCTTCGCCTTCAGCCCCTCACCACCGACCTCGATATTTTCCGGGCGTATGCCAACGGTCACCCGGTCGCCATCCTCCACCTTGAGTTCAGGACGCAACGCGATCATCTGACCGTCGGTGAGCTCTGCCGCAACCTTCTTCCCCTCACGGCTGACAACGGCGGGAAGGAAGTTCATACCCGGCGAACCGATGAACCCTGCCACGAACAGGTTAGCCGGATGATCATAGAGTTCGAGTGGCGTTCCAACCTGCTGGATGACACCGTCATGCATGACGACGATGCGATCGGCCATCGTCATGGCCTCCACCTGATCGTGCGTGACGTAGACTGATGTGGTCTTCAGTTGCTGATGCAAAGCCTTGATTTCTGTTCGCATATGGACGCGGAGCTTGGCATCGAGGTTTGACAGGGGCTCGTCGAACAGGAACACCTTCGGATCACGCACGATGGCACGGCCCATGGCTACACGCTGGCGCTGGCCGCCGGAAAGCTGACGCGGAAGCCGCTGCAGTAATACGTCGAGTCCCAGACGTTTGGCTGCACTGCCGACGCGGTTCATGACGAGTTCCTTTGCCGTCTTGCGCAGCAGCAAGCTGAAGCCCATGTTCGACGCCACATCCATATGCGGGTAAAGCGCATAGGACTGGAACACCATGGCGATATCACGATCCTTTGGCGCTACGTCATTGACGACACGCTCGCCAATTTTGATCTCCCCAGCCGAAATTTCCTCAAGCCCGGCGATCATCCGCAAAAGTGTGGACTTGCCACAGCCAGAGGGTCCGACGAGAACGACGAACTCGCCGTCGGCGATTGAGAGATCCACTGCCGACAGCACATTCATGGCGCCATAGTTTTTCTGGACATTGGAGATTGTGACGGAAGCCATCGATTGTTATCCCTTGACTGCGCCAGCGGTCAGACCGGTGACGAGATATCGTTGCAGGAAGGCGAAGAACAGGCATGCGGGGATGAGTGCGAGCACCGAAGCTGCCATCATCTGACCCCAGTCGACCGCAAATTTGCCGATGAAGGTCAAAAGCCCAACGGCGAAGGTTTTCTGGCTGTCGCTGCTGATAAGCATCAACGCGAAAAGCAGTTCGCTCCACGCGGCAGTGAAGACGAAGCCGAGCGTCGCACCCATGCCCGGCAATGTCAGCGGGATGATGACCTTGCGCAGCGCCTGTGAACGGCTGCAACCATCGATCATCGCTGCCTCTTCCAGATCCTTTGGAATGCCGTCGAAGAATGACTGCATCAGGAAGGTCGCAAAGGCGATGTTGAAAGCGATGTAGATGATGATGAGGCCCGTCAGGCTATTGGTAAGCCCCAGCTGACCCATGATGCGATAGATCGGCGGAATCACCATGACCAATGGAAAGGTCTGGGTCAGAAGCAGCGTTACCGCGACAGTGGTTTTGCCCCGGAAGGAAAAACGGGACATGGCATAGCCAGCGGCCGAAGCGACGATTGTGACAAGGACTGCCGTAATCACCGAAACAATCACGCTGTTCATGAAATAACGCGGGAAATCCGTGGCGCGCAACACGGTCTTGTAGTTCTCCCACGTCGAGATGGAAGGCCATAAGGTGATGCCTTCCGAATACAGCAATGACTGCGGCGTCACCGAAATCTTCAGCGTCCAGAACAGCGGAAACAGTGCGAAAATGACGTAGGCACCGACTGCGGCGTAAAGGCCGATGCCACCGAGAATACGCGCGTTGCGTGAGCGTCCTGCGATCATGACGCCCTCACAAGTGACTTGCGGATACGGATCAATACGATGGCGTATAATATGAGAAGCGCCAGCAGCAGCACCGCAACGGCGGAGGCATAGCCCTTGTCCAGCGTCTTGAATG
>NZ_JBFUMG010000680.1:0-2091 GCF_054049495.1 Phyllobacterium sp. P5_D12
GCAATATTCATAATGGTTCATGACGGCGGACAATCCAGTCTTTTGACTCAACCCTCTCTCCGAGGCAGCTGGAGATTTGTTAGTTACGCGCGTCCTCTAAGAGAAGGTAATCTCTTTCAGGACCAACCATTTGTCGTCATGCGTGTTGAGAACGGGCAAGCCACGAACATGCCCCGGTTCGATCGTGGGGACTGATCAGGTCATTCATCGGTACAGTTCCATCAATGGTGGGAGAAAGACATAGTATTCAAAAGCCCAAGAGGGCTTTCCATGAATCGCCGAAGACTGATTTTCTCAATGCGGAATCAAGACGGCGGTGGTCATGTCGACCGAGAGCTAGACGACGCGGCTTATATCGAATTTTCTCGTGGTGATCCAAAATGGTCCCTCGATAATGGGACCAGTGTTACACCATTTTCCCCGCGGCCACATCTTCCGACAGTTCGACACATCGCATTTGAACTTGAAAAAACCCTTGTCGACGCGGGTATTGCCGCACCGCTGTGATCAGTGGCGCGATTTAGAGTTTGTACAATGTTGCCCCAAACGTTGCCCCAGAAGGGCCTTGAAAAGCAAAAGGCTCAGCGATTTCTCGCTAAGCCTTTGATTTAACTGGCTCCCCGGGCCGGATTCGAACCAGCGACCGATCGGTTAACAGCCGATTGCTCTACCACTGAGCTACCGGGGAATAGCTGCTTATTTCATCAGCGAAGTGGCCTATAGCAAAAGGGTTTCGCTTTTGCAAAGGACCATTTCGCTTTTTTTCGACTTATGTGCATAACAGAATGATGACATGGGGCGAAAGCGTACCTACATCCGGCTCTGGATTTGGTTTAATCGAAAGAGAAGATTTTTGTCTGAAGACCCGGAAGATAAGCAAAGCCAGGCGAATTCCGCGCATCACGGCCACAGGAAGCGCCGGCATATGCGCATTTTAGGCCGCCATATACCCGTTCCACAATCGGTGGCGATGCGTCGCACGCTTGGCGGAGCTCTGGTTGCCGGAGGTGCGCTCGGTTTCCTGCCTGTTCTCGGTTTCTGGATGGTCCCGCTCGGTCTGGTCGTCCTTTCACAGGATTCGGCGCTGGTACGGCGTAAACGCCGTCAGATCGAAGTGAAGCTCGGCCGCCGCTGGAAAACCGGCTGGTTTGCGTCAGACAAGGACAAAGACTGAGAAGTTCTGTTCCGCACAAGCACATCGAGACAGTTACGATTGTTTGCGGCTTCTCATTTTACGTATTGCGGCACAAATCAAAAACGGCTATTCGGAATGCCGCAAGTGACGCTGTTCGGAATGAAATTTTGTCACTTCCATAAGTAGTTAATTTCATTAGCTATTTTGATGTTGAGGCCTCGTGGCGGAGTGGTTACGCAGAGGACTGCAAATCCTTGCACCCCGGTTCGATTCCGGGCGAGGCCTCCATTCACAAAATTTACCATATAAGTAACTGATTTGATTGTTAAATTTTTAGGTGTGGGGCTTTGGGACGCCACTCCAATGCATTTGAGAACGCCGATACCGGTTAAGGTGAAAGTACTGCTGGACAACTGGCGGTTGGAAGTCAGGCGTTCGCTTGCGCGCCGGAACGCTCATTCACTTTACGGCCTCAATATCCTCCAGCTTCCAGGTCTTGTCGAAGTACGGTTCGCCAGGTCCGTAGAACCGGAATATGGGAAACCGGCCCCTACCGGGAACAGTCTTAATCCAGTTGCCTTTTTCCTTTGGCTCATCCGGTCCAAAGGCGATGTCGACGGACCCATCTGAATTGATTTGAGGTTTCACGTAGCTGCTGACGGAAGGAAAYGGCTGACCGTTCTGCAATTCCGAGCGGCTGAGCGCATCGTAGACAACGACCGACCAGAAATTTTTGGCCGGTATGTTGGGAAGGATGTGCAGCTTGTAGTTCTTTGCGCCGTCGAGGAAGTTGCCATCCCCATCGCGGTAGGTCCAAAGATACTGCGAACCTTGCCCGACGTTCTTGGCCATCATCGCAGGTGAATTGCCTGCAGCCATGTAATAGACATTGTTGCGGGCATCGATTTGCGGCGCGCCATCCTTGCTGAACGTGTAGGTCATGCCCTCCTGTATCC
>NZ_JBFUMG010000681.1:0-2083 GCF_054049495.1 Phyllobacterium sp. P5_D12
GAACCGCGATATGCTGCAGCGCTGTTCCTGTTCGATCGACGTCATTGCATCCGTCGTGACCTACCCTCATTACGAAGCCGCCGAGACCTATAAACAGATGGGGCTGGTGTCCGGGGAGAATGGTGCACTGTTCCGCGAAAGTGCTCCGGCGAAAGCTTCGATCACCGAATTGAAGCGGGCACAAGCCGAAGCCGATGTCCGCTGCTTCTAGGATCAACAATTCATCTTGATGGCCATCTAGGGCGGCTTTCTCGACTTCCGGTGCTCACGAACGAGAAAGTTCGCTGCGCTCCGGCTCCTCGAAAACCACCCTACCTGACTCATCCAAATGAATTCTGGAAGGTCTTCGTGGCAGCATTTTCGCTCACAGGCTGGAGGATTCCAGCGGCCATTCGTCCTGGAATTTCTTGCCTTCGGTATCGGCAGCCTCGACCTTTACATCCTCGCCGGGCTTCGCATCGAATTCGAAGCGGAAGTTAGGGTCTTCCGAGATCGAAATACCGCCTTCCATTGACATGATCAGCCGGTCGCCCTGCGAGACGGTCAGGCCCTGGATGAAGTGCGCGGGAATATAATAGCGCGTGAGCTGATCCATCTGCAGCCCTGAATTGTTGGGGTGGCGAATCATCAGCTGCATTTCGGTTGCGCGGGTCATGGGCTCGTTGCCAGGTGTCTTGGATGTGAAGACGCGAAGCTTCATCTTGCCGAGCGAAGCTATGGCCTCGTCCTGGTTTTTCATCGCTGGTGCGGAGCAGCCGCCGGACGCCTTGACGAAGGTTTGCGTCATATGAAGTTTGCCGTCTTCGGTCTCGGCGATAGCGCGGACATAGGAATAGGCATTCACCCGAAGGCGCGTCGCCAGATGGGTGACGCCTGCGTCCTTGCCAAACTGGAACACTGCAGCGACGGGCGACGGATTTTCATCGACGATGAGGGTGACAGCCTTGATCCGGCCAGTTGCCGCATCGGTTTTGAAATGCAGATCGATGGGGACGATTGCCGCGTCCTCGGCGCGTTTCGGTGCGTCGATCGTGATGATGCCGCCCGCATCTCCGATCGGCTTTTGGCCGAATACATCGCCCTTCAAGCCATCCCACGTTTTGGTATCCGGAACGCTCGCGCTTTGCGCGCCAGCCGCGAATGGCATCGCCACTCCAACAAGCGCGAGAAAGACAAACGCAACCACCCGGCTGCGCAGTCGTATCGACTTTATCGTCATATTCTGCCTCCACCAAGAAAATTGGCGGTGCCCGGCCGTGTGTAAGTATATCACCTCGGCTGACATACTTGCAAACGGGTTCATTCCCATTCGAGTTCGGCAAAGGCGGCCGTGGCATTGCGCACATTATATTCGTCGAAGAGGCGCCAGTTGCTCCGCTCGCTTTCCGCCGCTGTTTTGACCGCCTCCGCCATGGGTACGCCATCGGCGATGGCCTTGCGAATATCGCGGGCGAGCGCATCGAAATAGTGCTCCTGCTGCTCAAGCGCCTGCGGCCACGCCGACGGAACGGGGCCATGTCCCGGTACTGCGAATTCTGCCTTGATACCTTTGAGCTCCTCCAGCTGTGCGATCCAGCCAAGCAGCGATCCATCCATCGTCGGAAGATGCTCGATGAAGCACAGATCGCCAGTGAAGAATGTGCCCGACTGTTCGTCGAAAATTGTCAAATCGTTGTCCGTATGGGCAGGTTTCCAGGCTTTCAACGTAAGCTTCCGATTACCGATATCGAGCTGTTCCTCGCCGGTGATGAGTTTCGTGGGTGGCACGATCTTTATATCGGCCATCAACTCACTACCCATCGCATCACGGTAGCTCTGCAGATAATAATCCCCGCGGGCGGTGAGGGCGCGCGGCAGATTGTGATGCCCGACAACAACCGCTCCCGTGTCCCCGAAAGCGGCGTTTCCGAAGATATGATCGGGGTGCATATGCGTGTTGATCAGGTAACGGATCGGCTTGTCCGACTTGGTGCGAATTGCAGCTATCAGGTCCCTGCCCTCAGCGACACTGCCACCRCTGTCGATCACCGCAATCGCGTCATCGCCGATGATGAAGCTGACATTGCAGATCTCGCCCTCATTC
>NZ_JBFUMG010000682.1:0-2075 GCF_054049495.1 Phyllobacterium sp. P5_D12
ATATGGACCAAGGTGCCGTTTTCCGGCGTTTTTCGAGGAAAATGCGGCATGGTGTGGTGTGGACGGCAAATTTTCCGGATTGTGTGGAAAACCGGGCTACCGGATCCTTTCAAACGCCGCCAGCGCCTGTTTTCGGGCGCGCTGATGGTCAACAATAGGCTCCGGATACGTTTTGCCCAAGTCAATCTTCGCCTTTTTAAGCGTATCTTCGGGAGCGGTCCATGGCTGGTGGAGATAGTTATTCGGTAGTCCGGCCAGCTCCGGAACGTATTCGCGCACATAGTCGCCCTTCGGATCGAATTTTTCGCCCTGCAGAACAGGATTGAAAATGCGGAAATAAGGTGCCGCGTCCGCGCCGGAACCAGCTACCCATTGCCAGCCCGCAGCGTTGTTCGCCGCGTCCGCATCGACGAGCGTATCCCAAAACCACCCTTCCCCGCTCCGCCAATCGATGAGCAGATGCTTGATCAGGAACGAGGCAACGATCATGCGCACGCGGTTATGCATCCAGCCGGTCTGCCACAGCTGCCGCATGCCGGCGTCGACAATCGGATAACCGGTCATGCCGCGTTTCCAGTCACTGAGATGGTCCGGCCTGTTTTCCCAGGGAAAAGCATCAAAAGCGGTGTTATAGTTTTCCGAGCCCAGTTTCGGTTTGTTGCACAGGAGATGATAAGAAAACTCGCGCCAGCCAATTTCCTGACGGAACTTCTCGGCACCCGCGCGCGCTCCATCGTGCATCGGGATTTTCGTCGCATGCCAGATCTGGAACGGCGTAATTTCACCATGGGCAAGGTGCGGCGACAAGCGTGACGTCGCTTCTATATCCGGCCTGTCGCGATCCTCAGGATAATCCCCGATCCTGTCATCCAGGAAAGTGTGCAGCCGCTCGAGGGCGCCGTGCTCGCCAGGGGTCCAAACCTCGGCAAATCCCTTGCTCCAGTCCGGGTGCTTTGGCAGCAGGACCCAATCGTCCAGCTTGTCGGAAGGCGGCCCGGAGGGCCAACGCTTCAGCGCGCGAGGCGCTGGTAAGGGGTCTCGAGGCTCGGGCATGGAATTGAGCGCGCGCCAGAAGGGGGTGTAAACACGATACGGCCCGTCGGATTTTGTCTTGAATGCAAACGGTTCGTGCAGGATGTGGCCCTCGAAGCTCTTGGTTGCGATGGCTTGGTGTGAGAGTTGCGCCTGCAGCGCCTCATCAATTTTGGCGCCGAGCGGGTCGTAGCGGCGGTTCCAGAGCACCATATCCGCGCCCGTCTCCTTTATCAGCGTGCCGATGACCTCCTCGGTTCGGCCGCGTCTGAGCACGAGCGGAGTACCAAGCGCCTGCAGTGACACGCCGAGGGCGGTCAGCGAATGATACAGCCACCAGCGGCGGGCACCGCCGGTAGGACGGCTGTCGCCGCTAACCCGCTCGTCAAGCAAAAACACCGGAATGACCGGCTTTCCGCCTTGGGATGCAGCAGAAAGCGCACGATTGTCACCGAGCCGCAGATCATGACGGAACAGGACAATGACGGGCTTCTCGACGTCGGAACCGCTCATCTGATAGCTGCATCCCCCTGCAGAATGACCATCACACCTCAAGCCTTATCGCGTTCTCGCCATGTTGACCATCAGCAACGCGCGGGCACGAGGACATGTTCCGCATGTGGATTTCAATCCATGGTTTCTGAATCACGCAGCAGGGCTTCGAGGGTTTCCAGCCGGTCGGCTTCGATGGGGGGCTTGTCCCAACGCAGCCGCGAAATGCGTGGAAACCGCATGGCAACGCCGGATTTGTGGCGCTTGGAGCGATTGAGGCCTTCGAATGCCACCTCAAGCACAAGGCCATGTTCGGGCTCGGCCCGCACCGAGCGCACCGGGCCGAAACGCTCGGTCGTGTTGTTGCGCACGAAGGCGTCGAGCTGTTTCAACTCTTCATCGGTAAAGCCGAAATAGGCCTTGCCGACCGGAACCAGGTATGGCTCGGTTTCCGGTCCTGTCCAGACGGCGAAGGTATAATCCGAATAATAGCTCGAACGCTTGCCGTGGCCGCGCTGGGCATAGACGAGCACAGCATCGATGATGAAGGG
>NZ_JBFUMG010000683.1:0-2071 GCF_054049495.1 Phyllobacterium sp. P5_D12
GCTCCGCCATATATGCGGGTAAGGTCACCCACAAGCGGCTGCGTCCCCGCGAGCATTTTTTACGCTATCGCATGTTCTACATGCTGTTCGACATCGATGAGATTGACCGGATCGCTCAGGCTCATTGGCTGTTTTCTCGCAACCGCTTAAATCTCTTCAGTTTCTTCGACCGCGACCACGGTAACAAATTTGATACCGGGAATTGCAGTTTCAACCTTCGTGCTTACGCGGAGTATCATCTACGCGAGGCCGGGATGCAGACGGATTTCGGCGCGATCCACCTGATGACAATGCCACGTATTTTGGGATATGTGTTCAATCCTCTCAGCGTATATTTTTGCTATGACCGAGCAGGCGGTCTGACCGGATTGATCTACGAGGTCAACAATACGTTCAGTCAGCGTCACAGCTATGTTTTCTCGCTGGGCAATTCCCAGAGCAATGACGGCCCATTGCATCAGGAGTGCGCAAAGGAATTCTTTGTCTCGCCGTTCATGGATATGGCGCTGCGTTACGATTTCACTATCACCCGCCCTCGCGATACTGCTTCGGTCATTATCAACGGCAAAGACAGCGAAGGCCTGATCATCGCGACCGCTTTTGCCGGTAAGCGCCGAGAGTTCACCGACGGCGAGTTGCTGAAGCTTGCGTTTGCCTATCCGCTGCTGACACTGAAAGTTATCGCCTGCATTCATTGGGAGGCTCTGTGCATCTGGATGAAAGGGGTTGGGCTCAAGTCGCGACCGCACAACGTGGCACAGACGCGAACCATCGTCTCGATATCTATTGAACAGGAAGACTGATCACGATGACGATCGTGCAACTGTCGGGGATCCAATGAACCAGATTGGACGTATGTAGGGGGAAGAAGCGCCATCCGATCTCGAGAGTTGCGATTGTTGACGTTTCCGCACCAGAAGCCTCGTGTGGGSAATATGTAGATGGAAACAAACGACGAATTTTTTGACTCGCTGTCGGTTTTTGAGGCGTTCGAAGACGTTGCCGATATGCGTAACTACAGGCCACTACCAGATGATTGGTGTCTGGCATTGGCGGATATTGTTCAATCAACCAGGGCGATCGAGCAAGGTCGCTACAAAGCCGTCAATATGGCCGGCGCAAGCGTAATATCAGCCCTGCTGAATGCGCTTTGCAACCACAGTTACCCATTTGTGTTTGGTGGAGATGGAGCCTTGGTAGCACTGCCCGCATCAGCAGTGGATCAAGCGAAGCCGGCACTTGCCGCCGTCCAGGCGTGGGTGCTCGATGTTCTGCAACTGCACCTGCGTGCTGCGATCGTTCCTATGACGGATATACGGTCAGCTGGTCTGGACGTCAGGGTGGCCCGGCACAAGGTCAGTCGCGATGTCGCGTATGCAATGTTTGCGGGGGGTGGAGCAAGTTGGGCAGAATCCCAAATGAAGGCTGGGAACTACAAGGTCGATCCGGCTCAAACCGGGACGATGCCAGATCTCCATGGTTTGTCTTGTCGCTGGGACCCGATAGAGACCCGCAATGGTGAGATTGTCTCAATCATAGCAGTGCCCGGTCGTACCGGGCCCAGCGAACTGTTCCAGTCCGTAGTATCCGACCTGATAACGATCGCGTCCCAACAGGATAGAGCGTCACATCCAATACCTTCCGAGGGACCGCCGATCCATTTTACAACACAGGGCATCGCCACAGAAGCACGAGCGCGACAGTCAAAGGGTTGGGGTCTACGACACCGGATAGCCATTCTCGGGGAGATTTGCATGGCCATCACCCTTGATAGGATGGGTTTGAAAGTTGGAGCGTTTGACCCGAAAAAATACAAACGTGAAGTTGCGCGCAATTCCGATTTTCGGAAGTTTGAGGACGGACTCAAGATGACAATTGACATCGATGCAGATCAACTAAGCCGCATTGAGACGTTACTCGAAAACGCCGCGGATGCTGGTACTTGCAAGTTCGGACTGCACCGTCAACAATCCGCACTGATGACGTGTTTCGTTCCGACGCCATTAGCACCCGGTCACATGCATTTCATCGATGGTGCGGCGGGCGGATATGCCGTAGCGGCCAGCAAACT
>NZ_JBFUMG010000684.1:0-2071 GCF_054049495.1 Phyllobacterium sp. P5_D12
ATGGTTCGAGGCCGCCCGCACCATCGGCGATGTCGAGATTGTCGGCATCGTCGACCTCGACACCGGACGCGCTGAACACCGCGCCAAGGAGTTCGGTTGGGAGACGGCCGCCGTCGGTAGCAATCTACCTGATGTTCTTGGTCAAACCTCTCCCGACATCGTTTTCGATATCGTGATACCAGCCGCCAGGCATGCAACAGTTGCCACTGCGCTCGAGGCTGGCTGCCATGTTCTTTCCGAAAAACCAATGGCCGAAACTCTGGAGGAAGCGCGTGATCTTGTTCGCCGTGCGAGTGAGACAGGCCGAATTCATGCCGTCGTTCAAAACCGGCGATATCTGGCACAAATCCGGCGTATCCGCAGGCTTATCCAGTCGGGCACAATTGGCGACGTGACGAGCCTCCATTGCGATTTTTTTCTCGCTCCGCATTTCGGCGGGTTCCGCGAAGAGATGCGCCACGTTCTATTTCTAGACATGGCGATCCATACATTCGATGCTGCCCGCTTTCTTGCAGGAGACGACGTCAACGCCGTCTACGCCCGCGAGTGGGAGCCCGGCAACTCGTGGTACAGCCAGGGATCTTCAGCGGCTGCCATCTTCGAATTCTCCAATGGTGCGGTTTTCACTTATCGCGGCAGTTGGTGCGCCGACGGTTTGCGCAMAAGCTGGGAGAGTGCATGGCGTGTCATCGGCAGCAAGGGATCGATTGTCTGGGACGGATACGATGACATACGGGCCGAAGCCGTCRCCTCCGGCAGAGAAGGCCTGTTTTCCGAGGTGACCGCCGTCGATATCCCTCCCCTCGACGCGTCTGATCGTATCGGCGGTCACCTCGGAGTCATGCAGGATTTCATTGCAGCTACGCGCGGCGGTCCGCCTCCGGAGACCGTCGGCACGGAAAATATCAAGAGCCTCGCCATGGTGTTCGGTGCGATCGACAGCGCCGAATCCGGACGACGCATCGAAATTACGATCTGAAGGAGTTCCAAGTGAGCAACGCGGCAAAAGCCATCCGTATCGGTACCATGATCAAGGGTAATGCGCCCGACCCTGCTGCCTATGTCAAGAGCATATTGGCGCACGGTTTTGAAAGCTTCGAACCGTTCTTCTGGCAAGTGATGAACAAGGACCTGCCAAGACTTGCGGAGGAACTGAAGGAAGCGATCGGCGACGAGGATGTCACCATGTCGACACTGGGCATGTTCGGCAATCCGCTCGAGGATACAGAAATCGACCGTGAAACGTTGAAAGGTTGGGAGGCACTCATCGACAACGCGCACCATTTCGGCGCGACGACAATTGCCGGATTTACGGGACGTGTTCGCGGTAAGCCAATCGAGGATAGCCTGCCGCAATACAAGAAGGTCTGGACAGACCTGGCCAAGCGTGCTGCCGACAAAGGTGTAAAACTCGCATTCGAAAACTGCGCCATGGACGGCAATTGGGCGAGCGGCGACTGGAACATCGCGCATAATCCCGACGCCTGGGAAATGATCTTCAACGAGGTTCCAGCCGATAATATCGGACTTGAATGGGAACCTTGCCATCAGATGGTCTATCTGATCGACCCGCTGCCGCAAATTCGCAAGTGGGCACCGAAGATTTTCCATGTTCACGGCAAGGACGCGACGATCCGCTGGGAGGTCATCCGCGAGCACGGCATCTTCGGCAAGGAGAAATTCGTATTCATGCGTTCGCCGGGTTTCGGCGACACCAACTGGGTCGATGTGATTTCCGAATTGCGGCTTGCCGGGTGGTCGGGCTCGATCGACATCGAGGGCTGGCACGATCCGGTCTATCGCAATGAGCTCGAAATGACCGGGCAAGTGCATTCGCTCAACTATCTCAAGCAGAGCCGCGGCGGCTCATACGTCCCTAACCCCTGAAACTCGACACCGGCCAATCTTGTCGCAAAGAAGCAAGCAGGCCGGACCAGCAACAAGAGGAGGAAAGCATGAAACGAGTTATGAAATGGATCGCGGCTGCATCGCTGTTCATGTCCGGTGCCGCTCAAGCCGAGCCGGTAACGCTGGATATCTGGACGATCGATCGTCCGGATCAGTACATGTA
>NZ_JBFUMG010000685.1:0-2215 GCF_054049495.1 Phyllobacterium sp. P5_D12
GCTTTTCGTAGAAGTTCTCCTCCGTGATGGTTTGCGGGGGGAAATGCACGATGAGATTGGCCGCACCGGCACTGATCTTTTTCAGGTGCGGCGGTGATCCCGGCGAAATAGTTAAATTACTGAGCTCAAACCGCAATACAAGCATATCGCGTGGCCTGACCACCGCGCTGCCCTTGCGATTTGAATCAAAGAAATTCTGGTTCGGGTCCGGTGTGAACACCGTAATGTCGGGAATAATTATACCCGAATCGACAATGACGTCGCCCACGGCTCTCCCGGCGGCCAAAGGCTCTGCAATCGTCGATTTGGCGGATTTGCGTCTACGCGTCGATAGAGACGATTTGGTTTTTGACTTCTTCGGAGGCATGACGACCTTTCCTTTCACGAAAAGTCAAACACCACATTGGACAAGAACCCTTGTCTGACGAGAATTTCTCGCCATTTTCGAATGCCATTTACAACTGTTGTGAGAGCCTGAGCCTGCGATATGCAGCGATCAACCGTTCCAGCCAATCGGAAAGCGATAGCCAGCAGCGTATGTGCAGATAGGATTGACCCCCGGATCACGTTATTTTTGGAATGTGCACCTGAGAAAAACATCTGGATAGATGCCATATGATATCAAAATGCATCAAACTGTTTAGCCTGCCTGAAATCCATTATAACGTTAACGGCAACGTTAAGCTGTTATCACCGCCTTCAGCGTGACCAATGTCTGTACCAGCGCTGGCTCTTGGAAACTCCAGGCGCTCGGGTAGAGACGGTTCTAAACGGCATTGGCTGCACAGAACGGCTGGATACTTTTGAGGACGGCTATGAGAGAACCTTGCTGGTTGGTACCGGTCTTGCGGAATATCCTGATCAAATAGTTCCGGGCGGTACCAAACCCTATTCCAACGTCCGCGGCAGCCTCCTTGAGGCTTTGGCCTGAGACGAGCAGTGCTGCGAGCCGCGCTTCTGCGCGCGTAAGCTTGAATAGGTCCGAAATATTTCTTTCAAAGCCAATCGGTAGTTCGAGTGTGACTTCCTGAATCAATAACTCTGCACAGTGCAGCAACCCCGGCCCCAGTCGCGATGGATCCGCCACAGGGGCTACCGAAATCAGGAGCCGCCTTTTTAAAGATCCGTTGCCGCCGAAATGCAGAAGCACCTTGCCGCCTATGTGTTTGCTCCGATGATTGATATTTGCAATATGCCTTACGGAACATGCCGCCTGGATAAGTCGTTGCAGTTCCAGCCCCGCCTGAAGATTTGGTACGACAATCCGGCCGTGCTTTATTAACAGAGGCCCACCGGCCAGTTGCAGCAATGTGGAAGCAAATTCGTTTTTCACTATGATATTCGCACCGGCATCGATGATGACGACACCCAGCATCTGATTTTGAAGTCCAGACGACATCGCCTCATTGATGTGCCGCCGATGCGTGAGTTCAGCTGCTCGCTTAAAATGCGGCAGGATTTTTTGGATAACGTCAACATCCTGCGCGTCGAAAGAGCATTGGTTTCGTCCACGCTGGACATCGAAGAACCACACAGATGATCCTGAATTCATGACCTTGCATGCAAGGCCGCCATACATGTCCTGTGGCGCCATCCATTCATTCCAAATCCGTGAACGTCTCAGTCTATCATGTCCCACCAAAGCGTGATCGCTGTAAATCTGGCCCATGGGAACATCGAGGGTCGCATCGACAAGCTCGTTGTTTTCGGTGAACTCCTTTAGATAAAGATCAATGAAAACCGGATCGAATTCCGTGGAAACCGCGTCGCCCGGATGTAGATCGGGGCCCTGGCGAGTGAAGCACGCCTTTGAACCATTCAGGTTAAGCCTTAGCTGTTCGACAGCACTCGGCCAGGCCTGTTCGTCGCGGGCAGCATCGTAAAGCGTTTCGATTGTTTTCAGGATGAATTCATATGTAACAGCGTGCATATGCCTGCTCTCCGCAGTTAGCGTGGTCAGCATCCGCGTGCAACAATATAAGTGAATACCGCCAAGACAAGTTATTACGTGCCAAACACGCCTTTTCTAAATCCAATTGTTTAGAACAACGGGCACATGGCACGCATTAGCCGCGCGAAATCGCGATAGTAAAGCGCAATGCGGTTGAACCTAGTGTTTCCTGCAATTGGTGGAAAACCCGGATCAATTTCATGCGCAGCGTAAGGCTTCTCCGAAAAATGCCCTGACTTTTTCAATATCCCGCAGTTATTGATA